>JALYMB010000348.1 GCA_030773935.1 Actinomycetota bacterium
GCGCCCACCCCAGTCGCAGGATGACGGCATCGAGGCGGGTCTCGAGCTGGCGGATCATCTCCTCGCCGGTGACGCCGGTGCTGCGGCTGGCCTTCTCGTAGTAGCCGCGCATCTGCCGCTCGCCCACACCGTAGATCGCGCGGAGCTTCTGCTTCTCAAGCAGGCGCACCTGGTACTCGGAGAAGCGCTTGCGGCCTCGGCCGTGCTGTCCGGGTGGGTACGGTCGCTTGACGGCCGGGCAGTTCGGCCGCCCACACAGGGGTTGGCCGACACGGCGGCACGTGCGGTGGCGAGGCCCGGTCTTGTCCATGCGGTCATTGAGCGTACCAAAGGCACCATCCGCTCGAAGATCCGTCGGCTCAGCAGGAGGGCTCCGAGGCGGTCGCGACGGGATCCTGTAGAGAGACGGACCCGGTCCAACGCGCCGCGTGATGCTCCCGTCGCCGGACGGGTGGGTCGAACTGGCCGGTAGCATCCGCCGCATGGAGCAGCGTGACCGGATCGTCGGCAGCATGCTCGGGCTGGCGCTCGGCGATGCGCTTGGAGCCCCGTTCGAGTTCCTCCGCGGTCGGAACATCCCCGACCCGATCCCCGCCCTTGAGCTGCCGTGGATGGGTCTGCCGCCGGGCTCGACCACCGACGACACGGCGATGGCGCGCAACCTGGTTCGGAGCCTCGTCGAGCGCGAGCGATTCGACGAGGACGATCTCATCCGTCGCCACGTGGAGTGGATCGCGTCGGATCCGCCCGACGTCGGGGCGCTCACGGGACGGGTGCTCCGGAGGGTTCAGCGTGGCGAGGACGCCGTCGCCACGGCTCGCGAGGTGTGGGAGCAACGTGGCCCCGAGGTCTCGGCGGGCAACGGCTCGGTCATGTATTGCGCGCCGCTCGGCCTCGCGTACGCGCGTCGACCGGCCGAGCTCTTCGAGCTCGCGCCGCGTCTGTCGGCACTCACGCACTACGACGGGCGGTGCCAGACGGCGGTGCTCGTGGTGACCCTCACCGTGGCAGCGCTCGTCAGGGGCGAGGAGCCCACGACCGCGGTCCGGGAAGCGCTCTCGCATGTCGAGCAGCACGAGGGCGGTGAGGAGCTCGAGTACCTCGTCGAGGCCGCCGGGGGAGCACGCGCGATCGACGGGCCCGATCAGGGCTTCTGTTTGTTCACCGCGGGGGTCGGCCTCCAAGCGCTGGTCCGCGAAGGCGATCTCGAGACGGAGCTCCGGCGGGTGGTCTCGCTGGGCGGGGACACCGACACGAACGGGGCCGTGGCCGGCTCGTTGCTCGGCGCGGAGGGGGGCGTCGAAGCGCTGCCGCTGGACTGGCTCGCGAGACTCGCCGGACGGGACGAGATCTGGGCGGAGGCGGAGCAGCTCGCCTCGATCGCAGACCTCCGGTAGCTCCCCCGGACGTCGCTTCAGGGTTCGGGTCACGCGTGAGTAGTTTTCGATGACGGGTGATTCCCGCATGATGTCCGCATGGAGCCAGACCTCGACGCCGGTATGCGCGAGGAGCGCAAGGTCGTGACGGCGCTCTTCGTCGACATCGTCGGGTCGACGGCCATCGCCGAGCGGATGGACCCCGAGGACGTGAAGCTCGTCATCGGGGATGCCGTCGCGCGGGTCATCGGCGCGGTCGAGGCGTACGGTGGGACCGTCAAGGATCTGGCGGGCGATGGTGTGCTGGCGCTGTTCGGCGCACCTCGGTCGCACGAGGACGATCCCGAGCGGGCCGTGCGCGCCGGGCTACAGGCCGTCGCCGACATCGCCGTGTACGGACGAGAGGTCGAGCGCGCGTTCGGCATCGAGGGATTCTCGGTGCGCGTGGGCGCGAACACCGGTCCGGTCGTGGTCGGCGCGATGGGCGCAGGATCCCGAGTGGAGTACGGCGCGCTCGGTGATGCCCTGAACACGGCCGCTCGTCTGCAATCGCACGCCGAGCCCGGCGAGGTGCTCGTCGGGGAGGAGACCCATCGGCTCATCGAGCCGTTGTTCGAGTGGAGCGAGCCCCGAGCCCTCACCTTGAAGGGCAAGTCCGAGACCGTCACCGCGTTCGCCGTCACGGGCGCGCGCTCAGCGCCGGGGCGGCTGCGCGGCCTCGAGACCGTCCAGACACCGTTGATCGGTCGCGGGGCCGAGCTCGCCGCCGGAACCGAAGTTGTGGATGCCGCGCTGGCCGGTTC
>JALYMB010000349.1 GCA_030773935.1 Actinomycetota bacterium
TTCCCACATGCTGGCGACGCTGCCCGACCGGCGGCATCGCGGCGTCGGCTTCGCCCTGAAGCTGGCGCAGCGGGCGCAAGCCCTCGAGCAGGGCATCCGCGTGGTGCGGTGGACCTTCGATCCCATGGTCGCCAGGAACGCCTGGCTCAATCTGGGCAAGCTTGGCGCGGTCGCCGACCGATTCCGCCGCGACTTCTACGGCCGGATGAGCGACACCTTGAACGAGGGCGAGCGGAGCGACCGCCTCGTGGTGCGCTGGGACCTGGACGCCGAGCCGGGCCCTCGACCGACGCCGGCGGAGGTCGCCACCGTCACCGTTCCCAAGGACTACGCGGCCCTGCGTGAGCGCAACGCCGAGGCCGCCCGCGCCGCGCGCGATGAGACGGCGGCGGCACTGGAGTCCCTCCTGGCCGGCGGCCGGATCATCGTGGGTTTCGACCGGGAGCGCTCGGCCTATCTCCTCGCTGCGGCGAACCCGGTCTGATGCGGCTGTCATCGATCGAGCTGCGAAGGGTGGCGCTGCCGCTCGTCCGGCCGTTCCGCACGAGCTTCGGAACCGAGACCTCCAAGGAGTGCGTCCTGGTTCGCGTCGAGACGTCCGACGGGACGGTGGGCTGGGGAGAGGGCGTCACCGGCCCCGAGCCCGGCTTCTCGGAGGAGTGGAACGACGGCCTCTGGTTGGTGATCCGGGACTTCCTTGCACCCGCGGCGTTCGGCGCGGGAGACCTCGGCGCCGAGGATCTGTCCGGCGTCCTGTCAGGCGTCCGGGGCAACCCCATGGCGAAGGCGGCGCTGATCAACGCGGTGCTGGATGCCCAGTTGCGGGAGGCCGGCCGGTCGCTTGCCGCCTACCTCGGGGCGGAGCGTGATCGGGTCGAGTGCGGCGTGTCCGTGGGGATCACACCCACGGCCGAAGAGCTAGTGGACCAGGTGGCCGGCTACCTCGCCGAGGGATACCGCCGGATCAAGCTGAAGATCGAGCCCGGGACCGACGTGGAGCGGGTGACGGCCGTGCGCGAGGCCAACCCGGACGTGCTCCTGTCCGTGGACGCGAACGCCGCATACACCCTGGCCGACGCCCGCATCTTCCGCGCGTTGGATCCGCTGGGCCTGCTGATGGTGGAACAGCCTCTGCACCACGACGACCTCGTGGAGCACGCCAGGCTGCAAGCGCAGATCGCCACCGACCTGTGTCTGGACGAGTCGATCCGCTCGGCGGCGGACGCCGCCGCCGCGCTGGAGCTCGGCGCCTGCCGGATCGTGAACATCAAGCAGGGGCGGGTCGGGGGCCTGCTCGAGGCCCGCCGCGTGCACGACGTCTCGCGTGCGCAGGACGCACCGGTGTGGTGCGGGGGGATGTTGGAGACCGGGATCGGCCGGGCCGCGAACCTCGCGCTGGCGGCTCTGCCCGGTTTCACGCTGCCGGGCGACACCAGCGCCTCCGCACGGTACTTCGCCGACGACCTCACGGTCCCGTTCGAGATGGCGCCGGACGGCACCATGGCCGTTCCGCAGCGTCCCGGGATCGGCGTCGAGCCCCGCGCCGATCGCCTGGCAGCGTGCACGCTGCAGGTCGAGTCGCTCCGCCCCTGAGCGCCCGCCCCGTTCCACAACGGGTTCGTGGATACTCGAGCAGGTCAACGTCGAGGGGGTACCTCGGCATCAAGGGCGGCTGGCTGCTCGCCGATACCTCCAATCCGCGGGTCAGACTGACCCGCTACCCAGGGGGCGCTACCCTGGCACCCTCACCCCGCGAGGAGCACACATGAACGACCGGCCGCAGGATCCCACACCGCAGGACCCCGGAGCGCCGGACCCCGCACCGCTCCCCGGGCCGACCGACCCAACCCCGGCGCGCCGACGCGGGCGCCGGACCCTCGTCGCCCTCGTCGCGGGCGTGGTGGTCGTGGTGGGGAGTGGCGTCGCCCTCGCCTTCTTCGCGATGCGGGGCGCCCCCGAACAACTCGTGAGCGTGGTGCCGGCGGAGGCGGACGTCTTCGTGACGGTCTATCTGGATCCCTCGGCGGGCCAGAAGGTGAACCTGCTCCGCCTGGCGGGGCAGTTCCCCGACCTCGGCAAGGAACAGGATCTCAGCGGGAGGGTGGACGATCTGCTCGACGAGGGGCTGGCCGACTCGGGGCTCACGCACGATGACATCCGTCCGTGGCTCGGGTCCGAGCTCGGTCTGTCCGTCGATGTCGGCGACGACGGCACCCCGCACACGGCGTTCCTGATCGCGACGACCGACGCCGAGGCGTCACAGGCGGCGCTGGAGAAGATCGCCGACCAGGATCTCCAGGTCCACGACTACGACGGCGTGCAGGTCTCCGAGGCGAAGGACGGCCAG
>JALYMB010000350.1 GCA_030773935.1 Actinomycetota bacterium
GGTAGAGACCGCGCGGGGGCCCGCCACACTGGCGTTCGGCGAGGTCGTCCATGTCCGTCACTGACGTCGGGCGGCAGGATCCACGTCGCCGTTCGCCCCTGTTTGCCCGCACGCCGGATGCGCGATAGCGTCCCGCGCATGGCGTTCCCGCGGCGGCTGTTGGTTGACGGGGAGGAGCTCGTCCTCGATCTCCGTCCCCACCCGGTCGCGCTCCTGCTCCCGGCGATCGTGACGGTGCTCACGGTGGGCGTGGGGATCTGGCTCTTGACGCTGGCGAGCGGCGCCGTGACCTGGATCGTGTTGGGCGGCATCGTCCTTGTGCTGGTGGCCTACCCGGTGCGGCGGCTCACCGACTGGCTCACGTCCCACTTCGTGGTGACCAGCGACCGCGTGATCCACCGTCAGGGGCTGATCGCGAAGTCCTCGATGGAGATCCCGCTCGAGGCCATCAACGATGTCCGCTTCAGCCAGGGTGTGATCGACCGCATGCTGGGCGCGGGGACCCTGGTGATCCAGTCGGCCAGCGAATCGGGCCGACAGGACTTCTCCCACATCCGCAAGCCCGAGGACGTGCAACGGACCATCTACCACCAGGGCGAGCTGAACCAGTCGCGCATGTACCGTGGGGGCGGCGCGGCCGCATCGCCCTCGGCCACCACGGAGTTGGAGCGGCTCGCCGATCTCCGCGCGAAGGGCGTCCTCACCGAGCAGGAGTTCCAGGCACAGAAGGCGCGGATCCTGCGCAACGGCTGAGCGACGGCTGCGGGTACCATCGCGCCCATGCCGGTCGGTGATCTGGATCATCTCTATTACTGGACCCGTGACCTGGAGGTCGCGGTCCGGTTCTACCGCGACGCGGTCGGGCTCACCCTCGTGCGCCGCGACGGCGACGCGTGGGCGCGGTTCGAGGCCGGGTCCGTCGGGTTCGCGCTGCACGCCACCGAGGAGGAGAGCCCCGTCGGCAGCGGCACCGCCGTCTTCCGCGTGGAGGACCTGGAGGCCGCCCGGTGGACCCTGGAGCAGCGCGGCGTGCGCTTCGAGGAACAGACCGGGGAGGTCGAGGGCTTCGCCAGGTTCGCGACCTTCCGCGACCCCGACGGCAACCCCGTGCAGATCATCGAATACCTGCCCTGATCCTCCCGCCGCGTCGATCCGGCGAACCTGTGCCGGCCAGCCATCCGGCGATCGACGCTGACCTGCGCGTCCTGGTCGGCCCCTATGCTGCTGGCGTGGCCGCCCTCTCCTGTCCCCGCTGCGGGCACCCGCTCCCCGAGGGCGCCCGCTTCTGCCCGAACTGCGGCGCCCCCGTTTCGGTCTCCGCCGCGTCCGAACGCAAGGTCGTGACCGTGGTCTTCGCGGATCTGGTGGGCTCGACGGAGCTGGCCGCGAGCCTGGACCCCGAGCGGTTCCGCGAGGTCATGGCGGGGTTCCACGGCATGGTCAGCGAGGAGCTGGCGGCGCTGCGCGGCCGGGCGGAGAACTTCATCGGGGACGCGGTGCTCGGGGTCTTCGGCGTGCCGGTCGCCCACGACGACGACGCCGTGCGTGCGATCCGGGCCGGCCTCGCGATCGTGGTGCGAGCCGAGCCCCTCGGTCGCGACCTGGGCGTTCCGGGGCGCATCCAGGTGCGGGTCGGTGTCAACACGGGGCCGGTCGCGGTCGGCACCAGCGACGACCGGAATATCGTGCTGGGGGCCGAGGTGAACATGGCGGCGCGGCTGCAGCAGGCCGCCGAGCCCGGCGAGGTGCTGGTGGGGGCGACCACCCGCCAGCTGGCCGCCGACGCCGTGGTCTTCGGGCCCGAGCGTTCGATCGCCGCGAAGGGCTTCGACGGAGGTGTGTCGGCCTGGCCGGTGCTCAAGCTCGAGGCAGGCAGCTCCAGGGGCTCCGTCCCGCTCGTCGACCGCCGACGGGAGCTGGCCTTGCTCACCGACACCTTCGAGCGCGTCGTGGAGACCTCGCGCGCCCACCTCGTGACGCTCCTGGGGGAGCCGGGGATCGGCAAGAGCCGCGTCGTGGAGGAGCTCCTGGCGCAGCTCCCCGACGGGACGAAGGTCCTCACCGGCGAGTCGAGCCCGTTCGAGGAGGAGGCGGCTCTTGGCTCCATCGCGCAGATGATCCGGCGGGAGCTCGGCGAGGATGCCCATGGAGAGCCCGACGAGGTGAGGCGTCGGCTGGAGTCCGTCGTCCGCGTGTGGGTGGACGACGACGACGTTGACGTCGCGGTCGCGCGCCTGGGGTTGGCTCTGGGCTTGGAGGACGGCGGCGACGAGAACCGATACCGCGCGGCCGAGGTCCGCCGCGGCTTCCTGGCCTTGCTGTCGGGTCTCGCGACCGACGGACCGGTGGTGCTGGTCTTCGAGGACCTGCACGAGGCGAACCCCGCGCTCCTGGATCTGATCGAGGAGCTCGTGAGGGAGGCGCGCAAGGTGGCCCTGATGGTGGTGTGCGTGGCGCGCTGGGAGTTCCTGGAGGAGCGTCCCGGCTGGGCCGGCGGGATCGCCGACGCCGTGACGCTGTGGGTCGAGCCACTGACTTCGGCCTACGCCATGCAGCTGGCGCTGGAGTCGGGCGACTTCGAGAACGAGGAGCAGGCGGGGCGGATCGCGGCGCACGCCGGCGGCAACCCGTTCTTCATCGTGGAGATGACCGGCATGCTGATGCACGAGCGGCGCGAGTTCCCGCCGCACGGTCCGGCTCCCGCGGTCCGGCCGCTGCCGGCCTCCGTGCAGGCCGTGATCGCCGAGCGCCTGGACCACCTGACGCCGGCGGCGAAGGAGCTGGTGCGCACCGCGTCGGTCTTCCCGCGCGGGGCGTTCGATCTCGCGGAGCTCGGCATGATCGCTGATCCTCGCCCGGAACTGCTCGAGGAGCTCGACGACGAGGAGTTCCTGCAGCAGGACGAGGAGCGGCCCTCGCTCTGGCGGTTCCGCTCCGACGTCCTGCGCGACGTGGCGTACGAGGGCCTCGCCAAGAGGGAGCGGCAGCGGCTGCACCTGCGCGTGGCGAACAAGCTCGCCGAGCCGGCCACGGCGGACCGCTATCCGCGGTCGATCGCCTTCCATCTCGAGCAGGCGGCCAGGGCCGCGTTGGACCTGAACCCCAGGGACCGGGAGCTGGCCGAACGAGCGGTCAAGGCGCTGACGAACGCGGGCGACATCGCTCGCCGCCGGATCGAGTCACGCGCAGCGGTGGAGCTGTACGAGCGCGCGCTCGCGATGGCCGGGCCCGAATCCACGTGGGGCGAACGCGAGGCGCTGTTGCTGTCGCTCACGGGCGAGTCGCGGTACTGGCTGGGCGACTTCGAGCTCGCGGAGTCGGCGCTGCGGCGTGCGCTGGAGATCGACGGGGAGAGCGTGCGCGTCCGTGCGCACGCATCGCGGTACCTGGCCGACATCACGCTCACGGTCCGGGCGGCACCGGACGAGGCCGACGCTCTGTTCGGGCGCGCGCTCGAGGCGGCGCGCGAGGTGGGGGAGCCCGAGGTGCTGGCGCGGACGCTGCTGATGGCGGGCTGGGCTCCGTTCTGGCAGAACGACCTCGACCGCGCCGGACAGATGTTCTCCGAGG
>JALYMB010000351.1 GCA_030773935.1 Actinomycetota bacterium
CATCCGACCCGGGCAGGCCCTTGTCGCGGGCGTTCCACGCGGCGCCGGCGTCGCGCGTCCCGTAGACACTGACGCGGCCCCCGGGCGTGACGCGATCGAAGTCGCCCGCGAGGGGGATCACGAACGCGCTGTCGGGGTCGGCAGGGTCGATCGCGATCGGGAAGCCGAACCCGGACGGCAGGCCGGCCGCGATGTCGTTCCACGAGGCGCCCTCGTCGTCGGAGCGGTACACGCTGCCGTGGAACTGCAGGAACAGCCGCTCGGGCCGCAGCGGCGCCCGGTGCATGTTGTGGACGCAGAGCGCGTGTGTCTCCTCGCGCGAGTCCTCGGGCACGTACAACGGCACGAGGCCGCGGTAGCCGGTGCGCCAGCTCTGGCCGGCGTCCTCACTGATCCAGACGCCGGCGGCGCTGATGCCGACCGCGAGGCGCTGCGGGTCACCGGGCCATGGGCAGATCGAGTGCAGCGCGAGGCCGCCCGCACCCGGGTTCCACTCGGGCCGCGTCGGCACGTTCCACAGGCCGCGGTTCAGCTCCCACGTCTCGCCGTTGTCCTTGGACGCGAACAGCGCCGCAGGCGCCACGCCCGCATACAGCACGCCGTCGGCCTCGCCGGGCTTCACGACCCAGATCCGCTCGAGGGTGGCCCCCGTGTCGTCGGGGAACTCGAGGCCGGTGGCCTGGCTCCAGTCGCCCTCTTTGCCGTCGCGGAAGAACACCTTCGGTCCGTAGTGGCCGTGCGTGACGCTCGCGAATGTCCGGCCCGTGCGTGGATCCCGCACGGCGAACTCCACGACCTCGCCGGGGAAGTCCCTCGAGGCGACCTCGAAGACGTCGCCCGGCTCGCCGCGGAGCGTGAACAGGCCCTTCTTCGTGCCGACCAGCAGTTCGCTCACGATGCGCATCCTCCCGAGATCGAGGCGAGGACGTGCAGCCGGTCCGTTGCGCTCACGTCTGTGTCCTCCGCCATCCGTTCTCCGTTCACGAAGACGTTCACGTGCTGCCGAACGTGGCCCTGCTCGTCGAGGATCCACCCGCGCAGCTTCGGGTGCTGGGCCTCCAGGGCCCGGATCACCTCGCCGACGGTGCCGCCGGGGATCTCCAGGTCCTGCCCACCGGCGAGGTCCTTCAGCGGTGCCCGCAGGGTCACGGTCGCCATGAGGGAGGATTCTATGCCCGGCGTCCGACGGGCGACGACCCCGAGGTTGCGGAGGCTTGCCCTCGAGCTCGCCGCTAGTCTGGGGGAGTGAACGGGTTCCCGACCGATGACATGGAGCTCACGCGGCTCCTGGTCGTGCGGGACATCGAGGTCGCCAGGGACTGGTACACGGGGGTGCTGCGCGCCACGCCGCATGGGGAGTACGGCGGTACCTCCCTGGTGCTGAAGATCGTGGGGGCGTGGCTGCTGGTCGTGACGGGCGGCGAACCCACCGAAGACAAGCCCACGGTCACGTTCGTTCCACCGGATGATCCCGATCGCGTGAGCGCCGAGCTGATATTCCGGGTGCCCGACTGCAGGGCCGCGTACGAGACGCTCGTGAGCCGCGGCGCGACGTTCCTGCACGAACCCGTCGACAACGGCTACGAGGTGCGCGCCTTCTTCCGCGATCCCGACGGGCACCTGTTCGAGATCAGCTCGCTGCACGGCACGCGCGGCTAAGGGATGTGCACGCGGCCGTCGGCGTCGATCGGGAAGGACGGGTTCCACGCGACCTCCCACAGGAACCCGTCGGGGTCGGCGAAGTAGCCCGACAGGCCGCCCCAATCGGCGCGGGTGGCGGGCTTCACGAGCGTCGCGCCGGCGTCGACGGCGGCCTGCAGGGCGGCGCCGACCTCGTCTTCGGTCTCCACGTTGATGGCGAGCGTGAAGCCCGCGTACCGCTGCGGGGGGTCGTCGGGCACGCCCACGTCGGCGGCGAGCTCCTCGCGCGGGAACAGACCGAGGTTCGTGTCCGCTGTGTGGAACCAGCTGATCTCGTCCATCGACGAGGCGGCGCGCTCCCAGCCGAGCGTTTCGTAGAAGGCGATGGATCGGGCGAGATCGGCGACGCCGAGCGTGACGAGGCCGAGGCGGGCAGGGATCGGGCTCATGTGGCGGCTCCTTCCGGTCGGCGAGCACTCCTAGTGAACCAGCCGCATGCGACACGCTGGTGCGTTCTCGGAAACGGCGAACTCGGACGCGATCAAGACGCAGGTCAGAAGCCAGAGGCGAGAGAGCGGGC
>JALYMB010000352.1 GCA_030773935.1 Actinomycetota bacterium
GCCGACGAAGGACGCGTGGATCTCCGCCACGCGCGCCGGCGCGCGCACGTTCAGCTCCTCCATACATGCGTCGACCGGGACGCCGCGAGCGATCAGCGACGTGCCCATGCCGCCGTCGGCGAGGAGCGGCCCTTCGGCCAACAGGGCTCGGAAGGCAGCGGCATCCATGGGATGCAGTGTCCCACCCGCAGCACCGCAGCCCTGCTTCCGCCGGGCTCACGCGTTCGGAACGATCGTCACCTCGTGCGTGAGCTCGACGACGGACCGGATCGTGGCCGCGACCGCGCAGTACCTGGTCTCCTCGATCTCGACCGCCTTGGCGGCCTTCGACTCATCGACCGTTCCGGTGACCTCGAACCGCAGGTGGATCGAGCGGAAGGTCCAGGGCGGGTCCGGATCTTGGACGAAGGTCGCCGCCACTTCGAGACGGCGCAGGTCCTGCCGTTGCTTGCGCAGGATCTCCACGACGTCGTACGCGGTGCACGCGGCGAGCGACAACGGCAGCAGATCCGAGGGCTTCGCGCCGGGTCCCTCGACGTCCCCTCCGACGAGGAGCGGCTGACCATACCCGGTCGTTCCGACGAACTGGATGCGATCGCCGGTCCACTCGAACCTGACGTCAGCCATCCAGGTGGCGAGTCTATCGACCTACGACGGGTCGATCCTTCGGGGTGGCCGTTCGCAGCCATCCGGACGTGGTTGGGACACCCTGGCCGGGGTACGCTACGCACGTTCGGGGGGATCCCCGGGCCGCACGTTCGGGGGGATCCCCGGGCCGGACAGCGCTCCTTGGGGGGGAGATGGGCCGACACCGGGTCCGGATCGTCGTAGGCGAGGGACGGTCCGCACGCATGGGCTTCTTGCGCTTCGTGCTGGGATCCGAGGGCTACGAGGTGGTCGCTCAGGCGTCGAGCGCGGCCGAGCTCGCACGGGTCCTCGCCGTTCACCAGCCAGACGTCGTGGTGCTCGACGATGGCATCGGCGCAACCGCCGTCCAGATGACCCACGACGTTTCGCCGAACGCGAAGGTGATCCTGGTTTGGCCCGGCGCCGTGGTTCCCATCGGCGGCTACGCGCGCGTCGATCCCGGCGATGTCTTGCGCTCCTTGGGCCCGACGGTCGCGAGGGCCGTCGGCACGATGCCGGTGCCCCGGGAAAACGTCATCACGCCCGACTGGACCGACCGGCTTAAGAAGGACCCTGCCGCCCTCCGGGAGAAGCTCGAGGACCACGACGGTCCCTCGGCGAGGCACCCCAACGTGACGGACCTCCAGCGCCGCGGGCAGCATCTGCATCCGGTCGCTGACATCGAGCCCGGCGGCGCGGAGGCCTCTCGGCCGGACGCCGCCGGCGAAATGCGGGACGAAGATCTCGCGCCGGTCCTTCCGCTCTCGGCGTTGAGCATGCCCCCCGCCGCTTGGGCGAGCACGATCCCGGAAAGCGCGACGGCACCGATGACCGGCGCGGGAGCGGCCGCCGAGCCCCTGCCCGTGGCAGCCGGCGAGTGGAACCGCCGGTTGGGGACGGTCGCCTTGGGCGGTGCGGTCGCCGCGAGCGCGGTCGTGATCGCGCTGGCACTGGGCGGAGCCGGAGGCCATCAGGGGATCCTCTCGGCCGCCGGCTTCGTCCAGGAATCACCCGTCGTCGTCACCCCTGCGCCCGGCGCATCGTTCGCCGGGGCAACCGGACAAGCCAACCTCTTCATCGGAACGACCGGCGTGCTCCCCATCCCCCCGAGCGCCCCGATCGCACCTGGCAACGGCGGCCCGCACGGAGGCGGGAGCGGAACGGGTGGAGGCGGTGGCGGGACCGGCCCCGTCGGCGGCGGTGGCGGCACCGGTGGCGGCGGTGGGACCGGCGGCGGTGGGGGCGGCGGCTCGTCCATGCCCGGACGCTCGGCGCTGCATAACCCGTTCGGCGGGCCCCCCGGTCAGAGCGGGTCACACGTGAAGGCATCGAACCACAAGGGCAACCACGGCAAGAGCGGCGCCGCCCACCACCACGGGTCGCACCGCGGCAAGAGCGGGCAGCACGCCAGCCAGAACGGCCTGGACCACCGGAACAAGCACTAGGGGTGCGCCGCCTCCCACGGTGCCGGATCCTCGGATGAACGGGTACGCCACCCTGCGGCGCGTCTACGTGCGCCCGCCCGTCGCGGAGAGCCTGGGGT
>JALYMB010000353.1 GCA_030773935.1 Actinomycetota bacterium
GTGCGCACGGGCCCCGCGCCCGCCGGCGTCCGCACGATCGCGGCGGTCCGCTCGCCGCCGCTGGAGGACATCCTCGGTCGCCAGAACGTCTCGTCGATCAACCTCGATGCCGAGACCCTGTCCAAGCTGCTTGCGACCGACGTCTCGGGCAGGCCCGGCTCGATCGCGCAGGGCGCCGAGGCGATCGAGGGGTGGGCGAACGCGCTCGGCGCCGATGCGACGCTGCACGATGCCTGCGGCCTGTCCTACGCCGACCGGGTGACGGCTGCGGCGCTCGCCGCACTGCTGGACGATGCCCTGCGCCGCCCCTGGGGCGACGAGCTTCGGGCGTCGCTCGCGGCGCCCGGTGAGGGCACCCTCGGCGGGCGGCTCGCCGGCCTGCCCGTCCGCGCGAAGACCGGCACCCTGATCCGCGACGTCTCCGCGCTCTCGGGCTACGTGCGCCTGCGGGACGGGCGGTTGGCCTCGTTCTCGATCCTGTCGCGGCTGCCGAAGGACGAGGCCATGTCCCTGGAGGACGCGATCGTGCGCACGGTTGCCGCCCGCGGGTAGGGAGCCCACCCACGATGTCAGTGACATGACATCAGGGAGGGATGCGATCCCTGGCTCGCGTTCGTCGGACTGACAACCTCACCTGCGGCGGAGGCGTCAGTTCCCCGAACGCGACGCACCGAGCCGGACGGATCCCAGCGTCAGGCCGCTGACACGCCGGCACGCGCCCGTCCCTACTCGGCGGCCTCGCGGGGATGAAGCAGCCCGAACAGGTACGCGTCGGTGAGCGCCTCCCAGGAGGCCTCGATGATGTTCTCGCTCACGCCCACGGTGGTCCACTCCCGCTCGCCGTTCGAGGTGTCGATCAGCACGCGCACCGTGGCGCCGGTGCCGACATCCTCGCCGAGCACACGCACCCGATAGTCCTCCAGCGTCATGTGCCCGAGCTCGGGATAGTCGTTGGCGAGCGCCTTGCGCAGGGCGTTGTCCAGGGCTCCCACCGGCCCCTGTCCCTCCGCGGATTCGATGTGGCGCGTCCCCCGCGTGACCACCTTCACGGTGGCCTCGGCCAGCGGCGGCTCGCCGTCGCCCACCCGCTCCTCCACGTGGACCCGGTAGCTCTCGATGCGGAAGAGGTCCTGCTCCCAGCCATCGGCTCGACGCATCAGCAGGTCGAGCGACGCGTCGGCCACCTCGAAGGTGTAGCCCTTCGACTCCCGATCCTTCACGTCCTCCAGCGCCCGGCTCACGGCCTCGTCGCCGATCCGGAGGTCGAACTCGGCCGCCTTCATCCGCAACGTCGCCGCGCCGCCCAGGTCGGATGCCACGATCCCGCGGCGGTTCCCGACGCTGGAGGGGGCCACGTGCTCGTACGCCGTCTCCAGACGGGCGACGCCGCTGGCGTGAAGGCCGGCCTTGTGCGTGAAGGCGTAGCGGCCCGCATAGGGCTGGTGCGAGTCGGGCGCCAGGTTCGCGACCTCGGCCACGTAGTGCGCGACCTCGGTGAGCTGCGCGACGGCTCCCTCGGGCAGGCAGTCGGCGCCCATCTTCAGGATCAGGTTCGCGGCGATCGGGATGAGGTCGGCGTTGCCGGTGCGCTCGCCGTAGCCGTTCACGACGCCCTGCACCTGGAACGCGCCGTGCTCGACCGCGATCAGCGAGTTCGCCACCGCGCAGCCGGTGTCGTTGTGCACGTGGATGCCCAGCTTGGTCCGCACGCGCTCGCGGACCTCGTCCACGATCCGGGCCACGTCCGAGGGCAGCATCCCGCCGTTCGTGTCGCACAGGACCAACCGTTCGGCGCCGGCCTCCTCCGCGGCGGCCAGCACCGACACGGAGAACTCCGGGTTCGCCGTGTACCCGTCGAAGAAGTGCTCCGCGTCGAAGAACACCCGCCGCCCCTGGGAGCGCAGGAACGTCACCGAGTCGCGCACCATGGCCACGCCCTCGTCGAGCTCCGCGCGCAACGCCTCGGTGACGTGCAGCGCCGAGGACTTCCCCACCAGGCACACGACCTCCGTCCCGGTGTCCAGCAGCTCGCGAAGCACTGCGCTGTCCTCGGCGCGCTCGCCCGCGCGGCGCGTCATGCCGAACGAGGTGAGTGTGGCGTGCTGCAGCGTCTCCTTCGTGGCCAGGCGGAAGAACTCGGAGTCGCGGGGGTTGGCACCCGGCCAGCCACCCTCGATGTAGGGGACGCCGAGCTGGTCGAGCTTGTGCAGGATCCGGAGCCGGTCCCCGATGGAGTACGACAGGCCGGTGGCCTGCGCACCGTCGCGCAACGTGGTGTCGTAGAGCTCCACCTGCAGCGGACCCACCGCCGCGGCATGGGGACTCACACGACTCACACCCTCGCCCCCTCGACGACGAGGTCCCCGACCTCGGCGGTGCTGAATCCCATCTCCCCGGCCCGCATCGATCTCATCTTCCCGGTGGCGGCGCGGATCCCGCGATCGATCCGTTCGGCGGCGTCGCTCTCACCCAGCTGACGCAGCAGCATGTCGGTGGCGGAGATCGCCGCGAGGGGGTTGATCGTGCCCTTCCCCGCGTGGTCGGGGGCGGTGCCCCCGATGGGCTCGAACATGCTCACGCCCGCCGGGTTGATATTGCCTCCGGCCGCGATGCCCATGCCGCCCTGGATCATCGCTCCGAGGTCCGTGATGATGTCGCCGAACATGTTGTCGGTGACGATCACGTCGAACCGCGCAGGCCAATCCAGAAAGTAGATGCACGCGGCGTCCACGTGCACGTAGTCGGTCTCGACGCCGGGGAACTCCGCGGAGACCTCGTCGACCACCCGCTGGTACAGGTCCCCCGCGAACGTCAGCACATTGGTCTTGTGCACGAGCGTGAGCTTGCCGCGCCGGGCCGGCGACGCCGCGAGTTCGAACGCGTACCGCACGATCCGCTCCACGCCCGACCGGGTGTTGATCGACTCCTGGACCGCGACCTCGTGCTCGGTCCCCTTGCGGTGGAAGCCACCTGCGCCGCTGTACAGGCCCTCGCTGTTCTCCCGAACCACCACGAAGTTCACGTCCTCCTCCGAGTGACTGGGCACCAGCGTCTGGACGCCCGGGTAACGGATCACCGGCCGCAGGTTCACGTATTGATCCAGCTGGAACCGCGCGCGCAGCAACAGATCCCGTTCCAGGATGCCCGGTTTGACCCGCGGATCGCCGACCGCGCCCAGCAGGATCGCGTCGCAGCCGCGCAGGCCCTCGAGCTCGTCGTCGGGGAGCGTGTCGCCGGTTCGCAGGTAGCGCTCGGCACCCAGATCGAACTCCCCGAGCTCCACCTGGAACCCGTCCGAGACGGCCGCCAGGACCTTCAGGGCCTCGGCGACGACCTCGGGACCGGTGCCGTCGCCGCGGATCACGCCGATCCGGTGCGTCCGCGTCACGGCGTGACGTCCGGATCCTTGGGAGCCTGCACGAGCAACGCTCGGTTGATCGCCGCCAGGTACGCGCGAGCGCTGGCCTCCACGACGTCCACGCTCACCCCGCGGCCGGTCACGCGACGCCCGTCGATCTCGAGCTGCACCACGACGTCGCCGAGCGCGTCCGAGCCGCCCGTCACGCTGGACACGTTGAAGCGGATCAGGCGCGCCTCCACGCCGGCCGCCCGCTGGATCGCGCCGCACGCGGCGTCGATCATCCCGTCCCCGAACGCGCTCTCCTCGATCGTCTCGTCGTCACGGCGCAGGCGCACCGTCGCGCTGGGCGACAGATGCGTGCCGCCGCCGACCTGCAGCGACTCCAGCACGAGAAGGCCCTGGTCGGCCCCCCTGATCTCCTCGCCCACGATCGCGGCCAGGTCCTGGTCGGTGATCTGGATCTTGCGATCCGCCAGCTCCTTGAACCGAGCGAAGGCCCGATCCACGTGCTCGGCCGGTACATCGATGCCCATCTTCTGCAGAGCGTCCGCGAACGCATGGCGGCCGCTGTGCTTACCCAGCACCAGCGAGTTGCCCTCGAGCCCGATCTCGACCGGGTCCATGATCTCGTAGGTCGCGCGGTTGCTCAGCACGCCGTGCTGGTGGATGCCGCTCTCGTGCGCGAAGGCGCTGGAGCCCACCACCGCCTTGTTCGGCTGGACGTTGTACCCG
The DNA here is from genome assembly GCA_030773935.1 of Actinomycetota bacterium. GTDB lineage: Bacteria > Actinomycetota > UBA4738 > UBA4738 > HRBIN12 > JALYMB01. The sequence continues at coordinate 4,094 of JALYMB010000353.1, forward strand.
GTGGTCATGGCCACCAGCCGGGATGTGCGGGTGATCTCCTTGATGTTGAGGCCGTGCTCCCTCTGCAGCGCCTGGCCGCGCGTGCGCACGATCATGGCGATCTCCTCCAGCGAGCAGTTCCCGGCGCGCTCGCCGATCCCGTTCACGGCCACCTCCACCTGCCCGGCGCCGTTCTCGATGCCGGCGAGCGAGTTCGCCACGGCCAGGCCCAGGTCGTTGTGGCAGTGCGTGCTGACCGTGACGTTCGCCGGTGTGGCCTCGCGCACGGTCCGGATCAGCTCGCCGAACTCGGCGGGCGTGGCGTACCCGACCGTGTCGGGCACGTTGACGGTCGTGGCCCCGCATCCCACCGCCACCCGGTAGCACTCCAGCAGGAACGCCAGCTCCGTGCGCGTGGCGTCCTGCGCGCTGAACTCGACGTCGTCGGTGTAGCTCACGGCGAGGGTCACGTTCTCGCGGATCGCCTCCAGCACCTGGTTGTGGCTCATCCGCAGCATGTCGTTCATGTGGACGTCGCTGGTGCTGATGAACGTGTGGATCCGCCACCGATCGGCGCCCTTCAGGGCCTGGGCCGCGCGCTCGACGTCGCCGGTGGTCGTGCGGGCCAGGGCGGCGATCACGGGACCGCGAACGGTTGCGGCGATCTCGCTCACGGCGTCGAATTCGCCCTCGGAGCTGATCGGGAACCCGGCCTCCAGGACGTCGACGCGCAGACGGGCCAGCTGCTCGGCGATCTCCACCTTCTCCGAGCGTGTCAGCGCGATGCCCGGCGCCTGCTCGCCGTCACGCAGCGTGGTATCGAAGATCCGGATGGTGCCGGCCGAGCCGGCGGGACCTACCTCGCCTACCTCACCTACGTCGCCTACGTCGTCGCTCATTCCGGGGCCACCTTCTTCTCGGACTCCAACCAGGGCATCATCCGGCGCAGCTCGCGTCCCACGTCCTCCAGCTGGGACGAGCGCGCCTCCCGGCGAAGTCGGAGGAACTCCGGGAAGCCGGCGTCGGCCTCGGCGATCCACCTCGTCGCGAAGGTGCCGTCCTGGATCTCGGCCAGGATCTGCTTCATGGTCCCGCGAGCCTCCTCGTCCACCACGCACGGACCGCTCTGATAGTCGCCCCACTCGGCGGTGTCGCTCACCGAATAGCGCATCCACGACAGACCGCCCTCGTAGATCAGATCGATGATGAGCTTCAGCTCGTGCAGGCACTCGAAGTAAGCGATCTCCGGCTGGTACCCGGCCTCCACCAACGTGTCGAACCCGCTCTTGATCAACGAGGACACCCCGCCGCACAGCACGGTCTGCTCCCCGAACAGGTCGGTCTCGGTCTCCTCCTTGAAGGTGGTCCCGATGATGCCGGGCTTCGCGCAGCCGATGCCGGCGCCGTAGGCCAGCGCCCGCTGCAGCGCCTTGCCACTGGCGTCCTGTTGCACCGCAACCAGCCCGGGCGTGCCGTTGCCCTCCACGTAGGTGCGGCGGACCAGATGTCCGGGGCCCTTGGGCGCGATCATCGTCACGTCCACGTCGGCTGGGGGCGTCACCGTCCCGAAATGCACCGAGAACCCATGGGCGAACATCAGCATGTTGCCGGCCTCCAGGTTCGGAGCGATGGCCTGGGCGTACACCTTCGCGTGGGACGTGTCGGGAAGCAGGCACATGATCACGTCGGCCTCACGCACGGCGTCGGCGGTGTCGAGCACACGCAGCCCGGCGGCCTCGGCCGCGGCGCGCGAGGACGAGTCGGGACGCAGACCCACCCGCACGTCGAAGCCGGAGTCGTGGAGGTTCTGCGCGTGCGCGTGACCCTGTGAGCCGAAGCCCAGGACCGCGATCTTGTCGCCGGCCAGCGCAGAGCGATCGGTGTCTTTCTCGTAGTAGATCGTCGCCATGGTCGTCCGTCTCCCCTGTCGTCCAGCTAGTCTGGGTCAGACTAGTACCGTGTCTCCGCTCACACGCCTCCGCCGTCCCACGCTGCCGGGCCCTGGTCGCCCGCGGCCCCGGCCGCCTTCAGCACGCGCTCGCGGATCCCGCGGTCGCCGCGCACGAGCGCGATGCGGCCGGTGCGCGCGAGCTCCACGACGCCGAAGTCCTCCAAGAGACGAAGGAACGACTCGAGCTTCACGGGCGACCCGGTGGCCTCGATCGTGAGCGTCCGGTGCGTGACATCGGTGACGCGCACGCGGAAGACATCGCAGATCTCCATCACGCGGGCGCGCATCTCCCCCTCTGCACGCACCTTCACCAGCATCAGCTCGCGTTCGACCGAGTCGCCGGCCTCGTGCTCGAAGACCTTGATCACGTTGATGAGCTTGTTGAGCTGCTTCGTGACCTGCTCCAGGGGCTTGCGGTCCACGTCGACCACGATCGTCATCCGTGACAGACCGGGCTCCTCGGTTGGGCCCACTGCCAGCGAGTTGATGTTGAAACCTCGCGCGGCGAACAGGCCGGCCACGCGCGTGAGCACGCCGGGCCTGTCCTCGACCAGCACGGACAGCGTGTGGAGGGTGCTCATGCGATCGGTGCCTCCGCGGGGTCGTCGGCGGGCCGCAGGCCCTGGGGGCCGGTGATGATCTCGTCGTTGCTGACGCCCGCGGGGACCATCGGGAAGCACATCTCGCTCGAGTCAACGCGGAAGTCGATCACCACGCTCCGATCGGTGATCGACAGCGCCTTCTCGATCACCTGGTCGACCTCGTCGGGGTGCTCGGCGCGCAGACCGACAGCGCCGTAGGCGTCGGCGAGCTTCACGTAGTCGGGCGTGTCGTAACTCAGGTACACCTCCGAGTACCGCTCCTGGTAGAAGAGCTCCTGCCACTGCCGCACCATGCCGAGGTAGGCGTTGTTGATGATGGCCGTGATGAACGGGATCTTCTCCGTGGTGCTGGTGGCCAGTTCCTGGCAGGTCATCTGGAAGCAGCCGTCGCCGTCGATCGCGATGACGCGCTTGTCAGGCACGCCCGCAGCAGCGCCCAGCGCCGCCGGTACCGCGAAGCCCATGGTGCCAAGACCGCCCGAGTTGATCCAGGTCCGCGGCCGGTTGAACTTCCAGAACTGCGAGGCCCACATCTGGTGTTGCCCCACACCCGAGACCACCACGGTGTCGGAGCCCGCCGCCTCGTACAGCTTCTGGATGGCGTACTGCGGCTTGAGCGGACCATCGTTCTGCTGGTCGTAGCTGTAGGGGAACTCCAACTGCCACGCCTTCAGCTGGTGGAGCCAGGGCGAACGGTCGGGAGGGCCGCCCTCGGCCTCCTGCCGCTTCGTGAGCTCGGCCAGCAGCTTCAGCAGCACGTCCTTGCAGTCGCCCACGATCGGGACGTCGGCCGTCCGGTTCTTGCCGATCTCGGCGGGGTCGATGTCGATATGGATGATCTTCGCGTCGGGGGCGAACCCGTCGAGCTTGCCCGTCACGCGGTCGTCGAAGCGGGCCCCCACGGCGATCAACAGGTCGGAACGCTGCATGGCCATCACAGCGGTGTAGTTGCCGTGCATCCCGGGCATCTCCAGGCACAGCTCGTGCTCGTCCGGGAAGGCGCCGCGCGCCATCAGCGTGGTGACGACCGGCAGCTCGCCCGTGGTGGCGACCTCGTACAGCGCCTTCGTGGCCTCGGCCTTGATCACCCCGCCGCCCACGTACAGGACCGGACGCCGGGACTTCAGGATCAGCTTCGCGGCCTCCACGACCTGGCGCTGGTTGCCCTTGGTGTTCGGCCGGTACCCGGGCAGGTTCACGGCGTCGGGCCACTTCCAGGTCGTCTCTCCGACCAGCACGTCCTTGGGCAGGTCGACCAGGACGGGACCGGGACGGCCGGTGCGCGCGATGTGGAAGGCCTCGCGGATCGCCTCGGCGACGTCGGCGGGGCTGGTGACGAGCATGTTGTGTTTCGTGATCGGCATCGTGATGCCGGTGATGTCGGCCTCCTGGAAAGCGTCGTTGCCGACGACGGGCGTCGGGACCTGGCCGGTGATGGCGACGATCGGCACCGAGTCCATCTTCGCGTCGGCGAGCGGCGTGACGAGATTGCAGCCGCCGGGGCCGCTGGTGGCCATGACGACGCCGACCTTGCCGGTGGCCCAGGCGTAGCCCTCGGCGGCGTGGCCCGCGCCCTGCTCGTGCCGGCACAGGACGTGCCGCACGGACGAGTCGATCAGTGGGTCGTAGGCCGGGAGGATCGCGCCGCCCGGCACGCCGAACATGATGTCGACGCCCTCGCCCTCGAGGGACTTGAACAGCGCCTGGGCGCCGGTCACCTTCATCGCGCCGCCACCTCGCGTTCCTCCACCGGACCGGTCTCGACCCGCCGGACGGTCGCCGACAGGCGTTGGGACAGGTTGCGGCAGGCACGCTCGAACTCCCACGGGGTCCAGTCGCGCCGCCGCATCTGCAGCACGTCGTCGTGGTCCTCCTCGCCGAAATCGAACCCGCCGCCCAGGTAGATCACCTCGGAGGACAGGTAACGGTCAACGGTCGAGCGCACGGTCGGCTCGGCGGCCTCCACGGTGACCTGGCCGGGACCCTCCCACAGGACGCTTGCGACCACGGTGCCGTCTCGCTCGAACTCGTACCTCATGGCGTGCTCTCCTTTCCTTGCTTCCTTCGGCGGTGCCTGGAGGGTGGCTGAACGGTGGGTACAAAAAACCCCCCGGCTGGCCGGAGGGCATCGGGCGCGGCGCAGGCCTCCTGGGCCTGGTCGCGCCTACGGAATAAGTACGAGGTCGGTGCCTGCGGGTCCCCTCAGTGTGCTCGACATAGTCGTGTCAGTGTAGGGACCAGAGAAGACTTGTCAACCTGATGGGACCCTGGGCTCAACACGCTGATATGGCGATCAACTGCTTGATGCCCTCGACGCTTCCGCCGACGACCGAGACCTCGTAGTAGAACGTGTCCGTGAACGGCGTGGTCGCCTCGCGGAGGTCCGTGAGGCCGACCGACCGGTTCGGGGCCACGCATTCACCCATGAGCTTGATGCGAACGTCACGGCCGACCGGGAGCGTCCGCAACAGCGGATTCTCGTTGCGGATGTAGACGGGGTCGTACCGCACGTCCCTCCAGGGCACGCCGTCCTCGATCGCGGCCTGGTGTGCCGCACCCCCGACGAAGATCTGAAGGACATCGACGGTGACCGTGGCGCCCCGGACGTCGACGGCATGGACGTACGCCGGGTACACGCCGTCGGCCAGCGCGGTCGGGTCGGACG
>JALYMB010000354.1 GCA_030773935.1 Actinomycetota bacterium
CTCGATGCGGCCCGGCCCGATCCAGTAGTTGAACATCTCCGGGACCGACACGACCGCGTCGGCGGTCTCGGCCAGCTCGCCGTCGCCGATCGACAGCGGGATGCGGCGCGGCTTTGCTCCGATCGTCCCCGACTCGTAGACGAGCACGAGCTCCGGGTTGTGAACCTGGCGGGAGAGGATCGCGGCGGTGCTGGGCCGGCCCACGCCGATGAAGACCGTTCGCGCGGTGGGCAGGCGGCGTGCGGCGACGACGGTCTGGACCTCGCCGGAGTCGGCGGGCTTCACGTCCGCACCCCGCTGAGGACGTGCTGCTCCATCCAGCCGCGGAAGCTGTCCCGGCCGCGGCTGATGGCGTCCCACTCGCGGTAGAAGTCGTTGTCGCGCTGGGTGATGCCCAGGCTGTAGGACGGCCGTGAGCCGCCGGGCGCCTCGGTGACCGCGTCGATCACCCAGCCCGGGAGGACGACCGCCCCCGGGCGCGGCTCGAGCTCGTCGACGATCCGCTCGACGGTTACGAGCGAGCGCTTCGCGGCCAGCACCGCCTCCTTCTGGACACCTGGGATGCCCCAAAGCTGCACGTTGCCCTGCCGGTCGGCCTCCTGGGCGTGCACGATCGCGACGTCTGGGCGCAGGGCAGGGACGGCGGCGAGCTCCTCCCCGGTGAACGGGCAGGTGACGGTCCTGACCTCGGTGTGCGCTACGAGGTCGGTACCGCCGTAGCCGCGCAGCATTCCGAACGGCAGGTCCGCGGCGCCGGCCGCGTAGCGGTTGGCCATGCCCGCGTGGCTGTGCTCCTCGACCACGAGCGGGCGGGGCCAGCCGTGCTCTACGGCGTCGCGGAAGCGATGAAGCGAGCCGACCCCCGGGTTGCCGCCATAGGAGAACACGAGCCGCCGCGCGCAGCCCATTCCGATCATCTGGTCATAGAGCACGTCCGGGGTCATGCGGATGAGCTCGAGGTCGGCGCGGCGCCGGCGCAGTATCTCGTGGCCCGCTGCGAAGGGGATCAGGTGGGTGAAGCCCTCGAGGGCGACGCTGTCGCCGTCGCGGACGAGGTCCCCGACAGCATCGGGGAGGGAAACCAGTTCAGCCATTGTGTGCGCGATGCGTACGATTGCCCACCATGCGCACTCTACCCTAAGGTGCAGGTCATGAGGACGCAGGTGGGGATCATCGGCGCAGGTCCTGCAGGGCTCCTGCTCGCCCACCTTCTCCATCTTGAAGGCATCGAGTCCGTGGTCCTCGAGGCCCGCAGCCGCGACTACGTCGAGCAGCGCGTCCGCGCCGGCCTGCTCGAGCAGGGCACGGTCGACCTGCTGGTGGAGACCGGCGTCGGCGGGCGGCTGCAGCGCGAGGCGCTCGTGCATCACGGCATCTATCTGCAGTTCGACGGGCGCCGGCAGCACATCCCGATGACCGATCTGACCGGCCGCTCCATCTTCATCTACGGCCAGCAGGAGGTCGTCAAGGACCTGATCGCAGCCCGGCTTGATTACGGCGGGCCGCTGCACTTCGAGGTCTCCGGCGTCGCGGTCCACGACCTCGACGGGGACGTGCCGCGGATCACCTTCGACGACCAGGAGATCGAGTGCGACGTCATCGCGGGCTGCGACGGCTTCCACGGCATCTGTCGCCCGTCGATCCCGGAGGGCGTGTTGCGCGTGCGCGAGCGCGAGTACCCCTTCGCGTGGCTGGGGATCCTCGCCGAGGTCGCCCCCTCGACAGACGAACTTATCTACGCGAGCCACGAGCACGGCTTCGCCCTGCACTCCATGCGTTCGCCCACGATCAGCCGGCTGTACCTCCAGGTGCCTCCCGAGCAGGACATCGTCGAGTGGCCCGACGAGCGCATCTGGGAGGAGCTGCAGGTCCGCTTCGCCCTCGACGGGTGGACGCTGGAGGAGGGCCCGGTCTTCGAGAAGGGCGTGACGCCGATGCGCAGTTTCGTCTGCGAGCCGATGCGCCACGGGCGGCTGTTCCTGGCCGGCGACTCGGCGCATATCGTCCCGCCGACCGGCGCCAAGGGGCTCAACCTGGCCGCCCACGACGTGCAGGTGCTCGCCGAGGCGCTCGTCGCCTGGTACCGCGACGGCGCGACCGAGAAGCTCGACGCCTACTCGGATACCTGCCTGCGCCGGGTCTGGCGCGCGCAGGACTTCTCGACCTACATGACGACCCTGCTGCACCGGCTCAGCGACGACGCATTCGACGAAGGTCTGCAGCAGGCGCGCCTTCAATACGTCTGCACGTCCGAAGCGGCCGCGCGCAGCCTTGCCGAGAACTACGTCGGCCTCCCGCGCACCTGAAGCGCGACAACGACACACAGGAGGATGGGACTCCCGAGACACGGACTATGGCGGGAGTCGTCCGGATGCCTGGTGACGATCGTCCGGTGGAGGACGGCGACGAGGCCGTTCGCGTCATCTGGAGAGAAGCGACACGCGGACCGACTCCGCGATGTGCCTCGAACTCAGAACCACCTGGATGCAGGCACTTCCAATGCCGGAGGAGGGACTCGAACCCCCGACACGCGGATTATGATTCCGCTGCTCTAACCGACTGAGCTACTCCGGCGGGGGCGCGCAGTCTAGAGGACCCGTCCGTGAGTCCTGCGGTTTCCGGCGGCGTCTCGGCGCTCGTGGCGGCGTCCTCGTTCAGTCATGGGCCAGAGGCCTATCTCCGCGCTGCGTCCTGGCCACGAACGACGAATCCGCGGCCGGACGACCCGCACGACTCACGGTCGGAATCCACTCGCCGCTGTCCTGGCGGCCTGGAAGCTGCGC
>JALYMB010000355.1 GCA_030773935.1 Actinomycetota bacterium
CGCGCGGACCACGCAGGCCGCGCGTGAAGGCGCGGCGGCGGTCCTGGCCTCGTTCACGCTCCTGGACGGGCCGGTGTCACCGCCGCCTCTCATCCACGCGGAGCTGGGGTAGGGGAGATGCTCGCGACCTTCTCGGCACTGAGCCTGCGGTTCGCGGGCTACCTGCTTGTGTCTCTCGTGATCGGGATGATCGCCCGCGAGTACGCCCGCGCCTTCGTGACGGCGAAACTCGGCGACCCCACACCGCGGCTGTGGGGACGGCTCACCCTGAACCCCACGCAATGGTTCGACCCGTTCGGCAGCGGCATCCTGCCGGGACTGATCCTGATCCTGTGGGCCTCTGCCAGCGGCTTCCTGCCGCCGCCGTTCGCGTACGGCAAGCCGGCGGCGCTCGATCCGAACTACCTGCGCAGACGGGAACGCGACGTGGTGGTGGCATCGCTCGCCGGGCCCGTTGCCAACCTGATCCTGGGTACCCTCGGCGGTTTCGTGCTGCAACTCGGGATCACCGGCGATGCCCTCCTGGCCGCGGGCGCCTTCGTCTTCACGAACATCTCGCTGTTCGTGTTCCACCTGATGCCGATCCCCGGACTCGATGGCGCCAGGATCCTCGCGCGCTTCCTCCCACTCCGTGCGCGGACCGTGTACACGAACCTCGACCAGTACCTGGTGCTGTTCGTGCTGGTGATCTTCTTCCTGCTTCCGGGGCCGCTGCTCTCGATCGTGGACGGCCTCACGAACGCGGTCTGCGGCGTGGTGGCCGGCGGCCCCTGTCGCTGAGGGCATCCGGGGGGCGGCTCCCGGCCGAGCCGGGGGGCCGCGCTATCATCCCCGGCATCGTGAGCGTCGAGACCCCCGCGTCCACCGTTGCCACCGTCGATCGATCCGCCCGCGTCCTCACCGGGTTCCGTCCGACCGGCCCGCTGCACCTGGGCCACTGGGCCGGCAACGTGGAGAACCTGCTCCGCCTCCAGGACGAACGGGACACCTTCGTGTTCATCGCCGATTGGCACATGCTCACTTCGCACTACGACCGCACCGACGAGCTCCCCGGGTTCACCCGCGACATCGCGCTCGACCTGCTGGCAGCCGGCCTGGATCCCGCGAAGGTCACGTTCTACCTGCAATCGAAGTTCCCCGAGGTGGCCGAGATGGCGCTGCTGCTGGGCATGGTCACCCCTCTCGGATGGCTCGAGCGCGTGCCGAGCTTCAAGGAGCGGCTGCGCGACATGACGGAGCGCGAGGCCGCGAACTTCGGCCTGCTGGGCTACCCGTTGCTGCAGACCGTGGACATCGCGATCGTCCGCGGCCGGCTGGTGCCGGTGGGGGAGGACCAGGTGTCGCACCTCGAGCTGTCGCGAGAGATCGTGCGGCGTTTCAACCGCCTGTACGGCGAGGTCCTCGTCGAGCCCCAGGCTCTGCTGTCGAAGGCGCCGCTGATCCCGGGCTCCGACGGGCGGAAGATGTCGAAGAGCTTCGACAACGCGATCGGCATCCGTGACGAGCCTGAGGCCATCCGCGCGAAGGTCCGGACCTTCGTCACGGATCCGCAGAAGGTGCGGATGGGCGATCCCGGACGACCGGAGATCTGCCCGGTGTTCGCGCTGCACAAGACGTACTCGCCCGACATCGTCGGCTGGACCGAGGAGCATTGCAGGATCGGCGATCTGGGCTGCGTGGACTGCAAGACCAACCTCGCCGATCGCGTGATCGAGTACTTCCGTCCGTTCCGCGAGCGGCGCGCCGAGCTCGCCGCCGATCCCGGTTACGTGGAGAAGACGCTCGCCGAGGGCGCCGACAAGGCCCGTCCGGTCATGCAGGAGACGCTGGCGGCGGTCAGGGCCGCCATGAACTTCGTATGAGCGAACGCGCCGGTGGGTTCGCCGTCGAGCTGCCGGTGTACTCCGGTCCCTTCCGGTTGCTGGCGGATCTGATCCTCGAGCAGAAGGTGGATGTGTGCGATGTGCCCGTCGCCGCCGTCACCGACAGGTTCCTGACCTATTCGAAGGAGGCGGACCGGTGGAGCCTCGAGGAGGCCACGTGGTTCCTCGCCGTCTGCGCGGCTCTCCTGGAACTGAAGGTGGGCAGGCTGATGCCGCGCCACGAGGCCGTCGCCGAGGAGGACCTCCTCGGCGGATCCCCGGACCTCGCCTACGCGCGGTCGCTGGAGCTCGCAGCGTTCCGGCGCGTCGCGATCGACCTCTCCCGCCGCCTGGAGATCGAGGCAGGATTCTTCGCGCGGGACGTCGGGCCGGGACCGGAGTTCTCCCACCTGTATCCCGACGTCGTGGCCACCCTTGAACCCAGGCAGCTCGCCACGCTGGCCGCAGTGCTGCTTCGGCCGCCGCCCGTGGTGGATCTGTCCCACGTCACGCCGATCCGCTTCACCGTGGCGGAGCAGATGTCCGCTGTGCAGGAACGGATGTCGGTCTTCGGCCGGCCGGCCTCGTTCCGTCGCCTGGTCGAGGACTGCGAGGACCGGATCCATGTCGTCGTGCGCTTCCTGGCGCTGCTGGAGCTGTACCGTGACGGCAAGGTCGAGCTGTCCCAGGGCTCGACGTTCGGCGAGATCGAGATCGAGTGGAGGGGGTGAGTCGCCGGTGATCCAGGCCTCCCAGGACGTCCAGGCGCTCCGCGCGTTAGAGGCACTGTTCTTCGTGTCCGACGAACCTCTCGGCACGGCCGTGCTGGCGCAGGCGCTGAACGTCGACCGCCGCCGCGTGGACGATCTGTGCGCGGCCCTGCAGACACGCCTCGAGGAGCGAGACTCCGGATTGGTGCTGCGCGACATCGCCGGCGGGTGGCGCCTGTACTCCCACCCCGACGCGGCCGAGGTGGTGGAGCAATTCGTGCTCTCGTCGCGGCAGGCCCGACTCACCAAGGCCTCCCTGGAGACCCTTGCGATCGTGGCGTACAAGCAACCGGTGACGCGCCACCAGATCTCCTCCATCCGAGGCGTGAACTCCGACGGTGTTCTGCGCGCTCTGCAGGATCGCGGCCTGATCACGGAGACCGGCCGCGAGCCGGGACCGGGGCGCCCGGTGCTGTACGGCACCTCGGCCGAGTTCCTGGAGCGCCTCGGCCTGCCGTCCGTGTCGGCCCTGCCCTCCCTGGCGCCGCTCCTTGGCGCCGACCCCGCCGAGGACGCCGCCGACGCAGTGGCAGACCCGGCGACCGGGCCGGACGATGAGATCGTCGACGTGGCGGCCGACGAGCCGGCCTCCGAACGGGCGGAGTAGTCCCGCCGTGCCCGAGGAGCGCCTCCAGCGCGCCCTCGCCCGTGCCGGGCACGGCTCCCGGCGATCCAGCGAGGAGCTGATCGCGGCCGGCCGCGTGACCGTGAACGGGAGGGTGGCGACCCTCGGCGACAAGGTTGACACCGCCCGGGATGCGGTGACCGTGGACGGAGCAACCCTCAACCTCGACCCCAGCATGCGGTACTACGCGTTCCATAAGCCTGTCGGGGTGGTCACGACCATGGCCGATCCTCAGGGACGCGAGGATCTCCGCGGGTTCCTGCCGGCGGACGGTCCCCGCGTCTTCCCCGTTGGCCGGCTCGATCGTGACTCGGAGGGTCTCCTGCTGCTCACGAACGACGGCGAGCTCGCGAACCGGCTCCTGCACCCGAGCTTCGGCGTCGAGAAGGAGTACCTCGCCGAGGTGGAGGGCACCCCGACGGGCCGGCAACTGGCGCACGCCCGCCGCGGCGTCGAGTTGGAGGACGGGCCGGCCCGGGCCGTCACAGCGCGCGCGGTGGCGGCCAGCGATGGCCGCGGCTCCGTGCGCATCGTGATGGCGGAGGGTCGAAAGCGCGAGGTGCGTCGGCTGCTCGCGGCGGTGGGCCTTCCAGTGACCCGTCTGATCCGGCTGCGCGTGGGTCCCGTTGCGTTGGGCGGTCTCGCGCCCGGAGCCCTGAGGGAGCTGGAGCCAGCCGAGGTACGCGGCCTCTCCGAGGCCGCCGGCCGGTAGCGGCCTGTAGCGGCCTGTAGCCTGTCGGCATCGCGGGGGATGGCCCCGGTCTGGAGGAAATCTCGGATGAGGGTTCGCGCCGCCCGCGGGGCGATCACGGTCGCAACCGATGAGGCCGCGACGTTGCTCGACGCCACCGCTCGGCTGCTCTCTGCGGTGCTGGACGGCAACGAGATCCAGACCGAAGACCTCGTGAGCATCCTGTTCACGGCCACCGAGGACCTGCGCTCGGCGTTCCCCGCCGAGGCCGCTCGCCGCATGGGCCTCGGGCTCGTGCCGCTCATGTGCGCACGGGAGATCTCGGTCGATGGATCCATGCCGCGGGTGGTCCGGATCCTGCTGCATTTCCACTCCGAGCGCGCATTGGACGAGGTGGCACACGTCTACCTCGACGGCGCGGAGAGCCTGCGAGATGACCTCGACTAAGGTCGCCATCCTGGGGACCGGCCTGGTGGGCACGTCGATCGCCATGGCGGCGGTGCGCGCCGGGGATGTCGTGACGGGGTGGGACGCGGAGGTCGATCATGCCGGCCGGGCCGCGGAGCGTGGGGGTTTCCGGGCCGCCACCTCCCTCGAGGAGGCGGTTCGCGGGGCCGAGCTGGTGATCGTGGCGACACCGATCGCGACCCTCGGGGAGGTCGTCGTTCGAGCCCTGGCGGCGGCGCCCCGAGCGGTCGTGACGGACGCCGGAAGCGTGAAGGGCGTCGTGG
>JALYMB010000356.1 GCA_030773935.1 Actinomycetota bacterium
GCGCGGGGACGCGTCCTCGCCGCGTTGCGCGAGCATGGCGGCGCGTCGGTGCGCGAGATCGCCGTAGAGACGGGGATGGCGGTCGAGCGGACCTCGCGCGCGGCCGCCGGCCTGGCGGGAGACGGTCTCGCCACGGTGGACACCCAGGAAATTTCAGTTGACACGTACGTAAGCATCGACTGAAGTCACGGGCGCGTTCCCCTGAGCGCGGGGATCACGCGCTCGCCGAAGAGCTGCACCGCACGGGATGCCGTCTCCAGATCCATGCCCGGGTAGTGCAGGCGGACCACGAGGTCGAGGGTCCGCCCGTCGGCCAGGCCCTCGACCTTCGGCCACAACGCGGCGATCACGTCCTCCGGAGTGCCGGCGGGCGTGCCGGCGCGCATCTCCTCGTCGGTGACGCCGCGGGGCTCCAGCGAGTCGTGCTCGGGCGTGTCGTCGCCCTCATCCCACGCCGTGTACGCGCCCCATTGGTGCAGCACGCCCTCACGCACACGCTCCCACGCGTCCGTGCCGGGCTCGGCGACGAACGCGTTCTGCATGATCGCGAGCGTGAGTGCCGTGGGGTCGCGGCCGGCCTCGCGCGCGCCCTCCTCCATCAGCGCCGCTGCTCGCCTGACGGCCTCGAGGTCCGCGGCGTCGGTGATGTGGCCGTCGCCGATCCGGCCCGCGCGCAGCATCGCCGCCTCCACGTAGCCGCCCAGCAGGATCGGCGGTCCCCCCAGCTGCGCCGGCGGCGGCGTCACGCGTACGCGGTCGTAGCGGAAGACCTCGCCTTCGAACGAGAACCGCTCGCCGGTCCATGCGCGCCGCAGGATCTCCACCGTCTCCACCGTGCGCGGCAGGCGCTGCGCGAACGGCACGCCGAACATCCGGAACTCCTCGGGCCGCCAGGCGATCCCGAGGCCGAGCGTCAGCCGGCCCTCGCTGAGCTGATCGACGATGGCCGCGTCCTCCGCCAGCCGGAGGGGGTCGTGAAGCGGCGTCAGCACGACGCCCGTGCCCAGGCGGATCCGATCGGTGGCTGCGGCGAACGCCGAGAGCATCGGAAGCAGCGACGGCAGGTAGCCGTCCGAGGCCCCGTGATGCTCGCTCACCCACGCCGAGTCGAACCCGAGCGACTCCGCGAGCCGCACGAGTTCGAGGGTTTCCCGGTACTCCTGCGCGAACGTGCGGCCCGACCCGGGCGGCACCTGCCCGGTGAACAGCCCGATGCCGATGCGCAGCGTCATGCAGGCACGCTACACCGTGCCCGGAGACCCGGCTCGACATCCGTCGGGCTCCCGTGCTAGCCTCCCGTCCTGCATATGAGACTCATTCTCATTCTCGGTCTGAGCCTGGCCCTCGCCGGCAGCACGACGTGCGCGAGCTCGAGTGCGAACCCCGGTGGGGGCGGCGACGCGGTGGTCGCGAGCTTCTACCCGCTCGCCGAGGCCGCCCGGCGGGTGGGGGGCGACCTCGTATCGGTGACGAACCTCACGGCGCCCGGCGTGGAGCCGCACGACCTCGAGCTCACGCCGGACCAGGTGGAGTCGATCGCGACCGCCGACCTGGTGCTGTACCTGGGAGGCGGCTTCCAACCCGGCGTGGAGGACGCGGTCGGTGAGGCCGACGGGACCGTCCTCGACGTGCTGACCGGGGTCGACACCGTGGCTCCGGCGAGCGGCTCGGAGGAGGGGCTCTCGGTCGATCCCCATGTCTGGCTGGACCCCGAGCGGTACGCTCGGATCGTGGACGAGGTCCGGTCCGCGCTCGCCGACATCGATCCGACGCACGCCGACGCGTTCGCCGCCGGCGCCTCGCGGTTCGAGGACCAGCTCCACGCGCTGGACGACGAGTTCCGTGCCGGCCTCGCCGACTGCCAGCGAACGACGATCGTCACGAACCACGCCGCGTTCGGGTACCTTGCGGCCGCGTACGGCCTCACGCAGGTGGGGATCAGCGGTCTCGACCCCGAGGCGGAGCCCGACCCGCGGCGGATCGCCGAGCTGCGCGACCTCGTGCGCACGCAGGGCATCACGACGATCTTCACCGAGGATCTGGTCTCGCCGAAGGTCGCGGAGACGCTCGCGCAGGAGGCCGGTGTCCACACGGCCGTGCTGCACACCCTCGAGGGCCTGACCGACGCGGAGGTCGCTGCCGGCGCCGACTACGTCTCGGAGATGCGGGAGAACCTCGCCGCGCTGCGGGAGGCGCTGGCCTGTGCGTAGCGCGGCGCCCGAACGGGCCGCGGCCGGATCGCCGGTCCTGGAGGCCTCGCACGTGAGCTTCGCGTACGGCCGAGAACCCGTGCTCGAGGACGTGAGCGTGCAGATCGCCCCCGGGGAGTTCGTCGCGCTCGTCGGCCCCAACGGCTCGGGGAAGTCGACCTTGGTGAAGCTCCTGCTCGGGGCGCTCGAGCCGGGCGCCGGCGAGGTCCGGGTCTTCGGGGAGCCGCCGTCGAAGCTGCGCGAGCGCTGGCGGCTGGGCTACGTGCCCCAACGGCCGGTCCTGGCGTCGGAGGTGCCGGCGACGGTCGGGGAGATCGTCGCGACCGGACTGCTGTCGCGCCGCGGGTGGTGGCGGCCGCTCACCCGTGCCGACCGCGAGGCCGCTCACCACGCGCTCGAGTCCGTGGGCCTGGAGTCCCTCGCGCTCCGTCCGCTGAACGAGCTGTCCGGCGGGCAGCAGCAACGGGCGTTCATCGCCCGCGCGTTCGCGAGCGAGCCGGACCTGCTGGTGCTCGACGAGCCGATCGCCGGCGTGGACGCCGAATCGCAGCGACGCTTCCGCGACGCGCTCGTGCACCTCGCGACCGAGCACGGCGCGGCCGTGCTGCTGGTCTCGCACGAGCTGTCGGCGGTGGCGGCCGACCTCGACCGGGTGATCGTGCTGAAGCGGCGGGTGCTGTTCGACGGCCCGGGATCCGATCTGACGGCGTCGGGCGTCAGTCTTGGCGTGCACCGGGACGACCTGCCGCTGTGGCTCGAGGGCCTGCGCTGATGCTCGGCCTCGCGCTGCCGTATCCGTTCGACCTCGGGTTCATGCAGCGCGCGTTGGTCGCGAGCCTCGCCGTCGGCGTGTTCGCGCCCACGATCGGGACGTTCCTCGTGCAGAAGCGGATGTCGCTGATCGGCGACGGGATCGGACACATCGCGTTCGCCGGTGTGGGCGCGGGCCTCGTGGCCGGCGTCGCCCCACTGTGGACGGCGCTCGTGTTCGCCGTCGCGGGGGCGATCGGTGTGGAATGGCTGCGCTCGCGGCGCCGCGCGAGCGGTGACCTCGCGCTCGCGCTCTTCTTCTATTCGGGCATCGCGCTCGGCGTGGTGCTGGTCTCGTTGGGCGGCGGGTTCGATGCCGGCGTGCTCACCTACCTGTTCGGCCAGCCGCTGACGGTGGACGGGAGTGAGATCGCGTCGATCCTCGCGCTCGGCGTGGCGATCGTCGCAGCCGTGACGGCGATGCGGCGGCTGCTCTTCGCGGTCGTCACCGACGAGGACTGGTCGCGCGTCGCGGGTCTTCCGGTGGACGCGGCGAACTTCGCGCTGGCCGCACTGACCGCCTGCGCGGTCGTGGCCGCGATGCGGATCGTGGGGATCCTCCTGGTGGCGGCGATGATGGTGCTTCCGGTGGCGAGCGGGCAGCTGCTGGCGCGCTCGTTCTCCGGCACGCTTCGGTGGTCGGTCGGCATCGGCGCAGGGTCCGTGGTCGCCGGCCTGGCGGCCTCGAGGATCTGGGGCCTCGCTCCGGGCGGCGCCATCGTGCTGGTGGCCTCGAGCTGCTTCGCACTCGTGGCCGTGGTGAAGCGCAGCGGTGGCCGGGCGCCCTTCGCGGAGGAGGTCGCGTGAGCGCCGGATCGCGCGAGCTGCACGCCACGGCCG
>JALYMB010000357.1 GCA_030773935.1 Actinomycetota bacterium
TCCCTCCGCGCAGCTCCGCCGGGTAGTCTTCGCGCCCATGGGAGCCGGACACGACGCGGTACGGGAGCGATTGGGACGCGTCGGCGCGTGGACGTTCGCCTTCGACCGGCGGACGATCTCCCAGGTCCGTGCGGACGCCGCCGCGATCGAGTCGTTGGGCTACGGGGCGCTCTGGGTGCCCGAGGGGTCCAGCTCCCGTGACATCTTCGCCCACCTCTCGCTGCTGCTCTGCGCCACCGACCGGATCACGTTGGCGAGCGGCATCGCCAACGTCACCGCCCGTCAGCCGGAGGTGATGGCCGCCGGGTTCCGAACCCTCGCCGACGCCGAGCCGGACCGGCTCGTGGCGGGGATCGGGATCGGCCACCAGTACTCGACCGCGGCGCGGGGCATCGATTGGGCTCTGCCGCTCTCGCGGATGCGGACCTATCTGGACAATATGGACGCGGCCACGGCCGTTCCCGCTCCGACCGAGCCGCGCCGGCTCCTCGCCGCGCTGGGCGACGGGATGCTGCGTCTCTCCGCTGAACGCGCATCGGGCGCCCACACGTACTTCGTACCGGTCTCGCACACCGCGCACGCCCGCGCGATCCTGGGGCCTGAGCCAGTTCTGGCCGTGGAGCAGGGCGTCGTGCTCGGAGGCGACCGTTCGCGTGCCCTCCGGATCGCCCACGAGTGGGCGCAAGGCTACCTGGAGCACCCCAACTACGCGGACAACCTGCGCCGGCTGGGCTTCTCCGACGACGATGTCGCGGGCGGTGGCAGCGAAGATCTGATCGACGCCACGTTCGCGTTGGGAGGCGTCGACATCGTCGCCGCGCGGGTGCGCGAGCATCTGGAGGCCGGCGCCGACCACGTGTGCATCCAGGTCATCACGGACTCCGACGCGGATGCATGCGTGCCGCAACTCGAAACGTTGGCGCCGGTTCTGCTCGGCTCGTAGCCTCAGCCGGTCCGCGGTCGCGAGGGGTCGGACGCGCACGCCTCACGCCCGAGCGCGGCCCCGATCATCGCGCGGTTCTCCGCCACGAGGCGGTACAGGACGTCCGTGGTGCGTGGGAGGCTCTCGGCCAGCCGCGCCAGCGGTCGCCCGCCCGGCAGGAGCTGCAGCAGGGGCGCGATCGCGGCTCCGCCCGACCACACCCGATCACCGATGGCGAGGTGCCACGAGGCCGCGCGCGCCGCCGGGTCGATGCCTATCAGGACATCGTCGGCCTCAGGCGACCGCAGAGGCACGAATCGTAGACGCCGCCGACCGTCCCACGTGCGGAGTCGCTCCGCCGACCAGATGCACAGGCCGCAATCGCGATCGTAGAAGACCGTGGCCTGCTCCATGACACCAGCGTACGGCCGCGGGCCGTGAGCTCAGGTGTCGCGGGGGATGGTTACCAGATCCAGCCCCATCTTCCGGATCCCCTTGATGATCAGGGGGAGGGCACCGATCGTGACGCTCCGATCGCCCCCTCCGTCGTGCATGAGCACGATCGACCCAGGACGTACGTGCCTGAGGACGTAGGTGGCCAGTTCTCTCTTCTTCGTCGCCAGGTAGTCCGATGGGTCCACGTCCCACGTCACGGTGCGCATCCCGGCCTGGCGGACCTCGCGCAGGACATCGTCGTCGTAGCTGCCGCCGGGCGGACGGAACAGGTAGGGCTGCACTCCGACGCGTCGAAGTTCGTCGGCGGTGTCGAGCACCTCGGCGGCGAGACGGTTCGGGGGCAGCTCCGCGAACGGGGGGTCGAGCGGATGCGACCAGGAGTGGTCACCGATCGGCATCCCCGCGCTGACGACCTCGCGCGCGATGAGCGGGTACCGTTCGACGAGATACCCGACCATGAAGAACGTGGCCTTCGCGTGGTAACGCCGCAGGATCTTCAGCACCTGCCGTGTCTGCACCGGCCAGGGGCCGTCGTCGAACGTGAGGGCCACCGCGCCGGGGATCGTTCCTCTGCCGATCGGACGGAACTCGGTGGTGAGGATCTCGCCGGAGACGGTGCCCACCGTGTCGATCTGCTTCAGGGGATACGTGGCCAGCGTGCGCTGAGGTACCGCCGGATGCCGACCGGGCAGCACACGCGCCACGCGCTTCGTGTCCTCCGTCGTGTCGATACCGTCCACGACGGTGACCGCGTCCCCGTACAGCAACGGGGTGGCGCGCGAACCGGTGACTCCGTTCAGGAGGATCTCTCCCGGGTCCAACCGCGGGTCCAGCACCCCTCCGGTCACCGACAGCAGCCGCCCCGCGCGCGCGTGCAGGTGCAGATCGCGGATCAGGCCGCCGAACGTCGTGCCCGGCTCCACGTGGTGGGCCACACCCTGCACGGTCAGCGAGATCGGCGGCAGGGACAGCGGCTGCGGTTGTGCGCAACTGACCACGGCGAGCGCCGTCAGTGTGCACGCCGCGACGCGGAGGCGATACGAGATCCCGGCCATGGGACGGCCCATCCTACTGCCGACGCCCCGGACGATCTCGGGGTTCCGTCGTCGCACCGGATGGACGCTCGGCCGTGGAGGTGCGCTGGGGGCGCCCGACGTGCTTGTATACGACCATGACCGATGAACCCGTCGAAGGCTCCCCGGAGGCCGATGAGGCCATGGAGGAGCAACGGGCGCTGATCGCCTCGGTGGAGGAACTGCGGGCGTTGCTGGCTCCGCTCACGGACGAGGATCGCGCGCGCGTGTTGGACCTGGCGCATCGGCTCGCGGATCCGGTTGAGGGCTCCTGACCGGGTCCGGGCCCCGACCCGACGGTCAGCGGGGGGGCTTCGGCGTTGCCCGGACCCGTCGGTACGGCGCCTACGACGGGAGCTGGCGACGACCGTTCGGGTCGTTCATGAACCGCCTGGCCTGGTGCTTCACGGCGAAGTAGGCGATCGCCCCGAGCGCGATCAGCGTGAAGATGATCGTGAGCACGATGAACGCCACCGCCTTCAGCACCGCGCCCAGGATCCCGAGGGCGATCGCGATCAGCACCAGGATGACGATGAACCAGCCCATGGCCTCACATCCTACGACGGGATGCGCACCTGGGTTCGCGGGCGTAGGGTCGCAGGACGCACGGAGAAGGAGGAGACATGTACGGAACCGTGGCTCGAACCAGGGTGAAGCCCGAGAACCGGGCCAAGCTCCGGGAGGTGTTCGAGCGGCAGACCGCGGCTCGCGTCGTGCCCGGGATGGTGACGGCGTACACGCTGTACGAGAACCACGGCGACACCGCGTGGCTGTTCGTCGTGTTCGAGGATCGGGCGTCCTACGACAAGAACGCGGATGACGCCGCCCAGAACGAGCAGTACCTCGAGTACCGCGCGCTCATGGAGGACGAACCGGAGTGGCACGACGGGGAGATCGAAGGGATGTAGGCAAGCGTCCGGAGCGTCCGTTCCTTGGAGGGATACCCATGGCAGATGCGCTGCAGAACTACGTCGACGGGAAGTGGGTCGACGCGCAGGACGGCAGACGGTTCGATGTCTTCGATCCGGCCACCGGCGAGGTGATCGCCACAGCGCCGGATTCTCAGCCCGCCGACGTGGAGCGAGCGGTCGACGCCGCTCGCCGCACCTTCGACGAAGGAACCTGGTGGCCGGGCACCTCGGAGCGTGAACGTGGCCGGATCCTGCTGAACGCCGCCGACATCGTGCGGCGAGAGCTCGAGAGGCTCGCGCAGATGGAGTCGCTGGACGCCGGGAAACCGATCGGGGAGGCCCGCGAGGACATCGCCGAGGTCGCGTTCATGTTCGAGTACTACGGGGGATGGGCCACCAAGGTCTACGGCGAGATCCCGCCCGTCGGTCCGGACGCGATGTCCCTGGTGGTGAAGGAGCCCATGGGCGTCGCCGCGGCCATCACGCCGTGGAACTACCCGATGATGATGGCGGTGCAGAAGGTGGCGCCCGCGATCGCGGCGGGGTGCACGGTCATCCTGAAGCCCGCGGAGCAGACACCGCTCACCGCCCTGGAGATCCCGAAGATCCTCGAGGAGGCGGGCCTTCCGGCCGGCGTCCTGCACGTGATCACCGGCTTCGGCGAGACCGCCGGTGCTCCGCTGGTGGCCAGCCCGAAGGTGGACAAGGTCGGCTTCACCGGCTCCAAGGAGGTGGGCAAGCTCATCATGCGCAGCGGGGCGGACACCCTGAAGCGCGTCACCCTGGAGCTCGGCGGCAAGTCTCCCAACATCGTGTTCGCCGACGCGGAGTTCGACGCCGCGATGGAGGGCAGCGCCAACGGTATCTTCTGGAACCAGGGCGAGATCTGCTCCGCCGGTTCACGCGTCTTCATCGAGCGCCCGATCTACGACGACGCGCTCACCGCGCTGGTGGACCACGCGAAGAACGTGAAGCTGGGATCGCCGGGGGCCGACGGCACCACGATGGGGCCGCTCGTCAGCAAGGAGCAGGCCGACCGTGTGCAGCGATACATCGAGATCGGTTCCTCGGAGGCCACCATGGCCGTGCAGGGCGAGCGACCGCACGACCCGGCGCTCGCGAACGGCTACTTCGTGCCGCCCACGATCTTCGCCGATGTCGGCAACGATGCCCGCATCGCCCGCGAGGAGATCTTTGGGCCCGTGATGACCGTCATCCCCTTCTCGAGTCCGGAGGAGGTCGTGGAGCTGTCCAACGACAACGAGTACGGTCTGGCTGCTGCCGTGTGGACGCGCGACATCAAGAAGGCGCTGAACACGGCGCGAGCGCTTCGTGCCGGCATCGTGTGGATCAACGACACGCAGCCGGCGCCCACCGAGGCGCCGTGGGGTGGCTACAAGCAGTCGGGTATCGGCCGCGAGCTCGGGTCGCAGGGCATCGAGGACTACCTGGAGGCCAAGCACATCTACGTGAACCTGGCCGAGTAGCGCGAGGCCGTCGCGTCGGGGCGTCCCCCGGGCGTCAGTCTCCGGACGCCGGGCGTGTGCCCGGCGATCCCCGGTGTCAGTCTCCGAACGCCGGGCGTGGGCCGGATCGCCGTGGTGGGTCAGCGGGACTGACGACGAACGCGCAGGGCCTCCGCGTCAGTCTGTCGAACATCATCCCGGCCTCGCGTGCCTCCCTGCCGTCAGCCCGCTCACACCGTCCGCCCAGTGGCCCGCTGACACCATCCGCCCAGTGGCCAGCCGACGCCGTCCGCCGCTCAGGCGGCCTCACGCTCGTCTCGGCCGGTCACGCGGGGTGAGCAGGCCCGCCCCGATGATGCCGAACGTCGCGATCACGATCACCGTCATGGTGCCGCGAAGGCTGAACGTGTCGGCGACCCATCCCAACAGGGGCGGGCTCCAGATGAACCCCGTGTAGCCGACCGTGGTGACGGCGGCGATCGCGTTCGTCGCGTCCTCGTCGCTCGTCTCCACCAGCCCGAATGCCGCCGGCGCGGCCGCCGACAGCGCGAAGCCCAGCAGCAGGAAGGCGAGGCCGATCACCAGCGGGCTGTTCGTGACGGTGGCGATCAGACCCCCGGCCGCCGAGCCAACGCCGGACACCAGCACCGTCCGCCGCCGACCCAGACCGAACAGCACACGCCCCGCGAAGACACGGCCCAGGAACACGGCCATGGAGAAGGCCATGAACACCAGGGCCGAGATCCCGGCCGTCGTGCCGATCTCCGCCTGCAGGTAGTTGCCGGACCACGTGTCCATGGAGCCCTCGACCAGGAACGCGAACAGCACGATCAGGGCGGGGATCCACAGCACCGGCGAGCGGAACAAGGCCGAGATCGAGAACGTAGTGCGTTCCCCGGCGGCCCCGGGCTCCCGCGAGACGGTCCGGCGCGTCCACCAGGCTGTGGCGGTCAGAGTGACACCGACCAGGACGATCGCCACTCGGTATCCGGCACCCAGCACGCTCAGCGTGCCGGCCAGCCCGGCGCCCGTGACGCCGCCGAACGCGTAGCTCGCGTGCAGCCACTGCAACACCGGGCGTCCGGAGGTCGACTCGGCGCGCTGCGCCGCCACGTTCAGGTACACGTCGATCAGGCCGTTGCCGATGCCCACGATCGCGAAGGCCACCAGCAGTGCGCCGCCGGGAAGCAGGGCCATCGCGATCGCACCGACCGCGAGCGATGCCAGGGACAGGGGGACGCTCGTGGCCAGCGGGAGCCGTTGCAGGCGGGGCGCCACGAGCAGCATCGCGAGGACCGCCACGCCGGACAGCAAGGTGTAGCGAGCGCCCATGCCGGCGTTGGAGATCCCATTCTCCCGCTGGAACTGGAACACCAGGATCACCCACACGCCCCAGAACTGCCCGAAGGCCCAGTAGCCGGCCAGCAGCGGCACGATCTGACGCCGGAGGATCTCCCGGCCGCCCGGTGTGGCCGCTGCAGGGATCACTGGACGCTTCCCGGTCATGCAGGCATGATTCCACAGTCCTGAACGGCCGGTCAGGATTGACCCGGAGCCAGAGGTCTGCTGTATAGTCCGCGCGTGACCGGGGGCCAGGTGCAACTCGTCGACCTCGTGAAGCGCTTCGGCGACTTCACGGCGGTGGGAGGCCTCAATCTCCAGATGCCGGCCGGGGAGTTCTTCTCCCTACTGGGTCCCTCGGGGTGCGGCAAGACGACGACGCTTCGGATGATCGCCGGATTCGAGCGTCCCGACGAGGGCCAGATCCTGTTGGACGGCGAGGACATGGCGCAGACCCCGCCCCACAAGCGCAACGTGAACACGGTGTTCCAGAGCTACGCCCTGTTCCCTCACCTGTCGGTGGAGGAGAACGTGGCCTTCGGGCTCCGCTACAAGGGGGCGTCGAAGCCGGAGATCCGGGAACGCGTGGGACGAGCGCTGGAGCTCGTGCAGCTGACCAGCTTCGAGAAGCGGCGGCCGGGCCAGCTCTCCGGGGGGCAGCAGCAGCGCGTGGCGCTCGCCCGTGCCCTGGTCCTGAACCCGTCGGTGCTGCTGCTGGACGAACCGCTGGGCGCGCTGGACGCGAAGCTCCGCAAGCGTCTGCAGATCGAGTTGAAGGCGCTCCAGGAGGAGGTCGGCATCACGTTCGTGTACGTGACGCACGACCAGGAGGAGGCCCTCACCATGTCCGACCGCATCGCGGTCATGTCGCAGGGCCGTGTGGAACAGGTCGGCGGCCCGAAGGAGATCTACGAGGAACCCTCGACGGCCTACGTCGCCGACTTCCTCGGTGTCTCGAACCTGATGAGCGCGAAGGCGGCCGGAAGCGCCCAGGGCGGGTGCGCGGTGAAGCTCGGTGACTTCGACCTGATCGCCGGCAAGGGGGAGGCATCCAGCAGCGGCGACGTGAAGGTCACGATCCGCCCCGAGCGGGTGGTGCTGGAGGACGCCGGGGCCACGGGCGAGAACCGCGTGCCCGGCATGGTGGAGCGCACGGTGTACGTGGGCTCGATCATGCAGATCCTCGTGAACCTCGCGAACGGCGCGCAGATCCAGGCCTGGATTCCCAACGACGGTGTCAGGCAGCTCTACCCCTCGGGCACCGCGGTCGGCGTGTTCATGCCGCGCGACGCACTTCGCGTGCTGCCCGACGCCGGCACCCCGGTCCTCGCCGGCGACGAGCTCGACGAGCACTAGCCACCGGGGCCCCGCGCTACAGCTGGGAGAAGGTCGCCACGTCGGCGCCCTTCTGGTCGCGCGTGAGGCGCTTGAACGCCAGGTAGCCCAGCGCGATCACGATCGTGGTCGTGACGAGCATGAGCGTGGCGGCCGCGTTCACGGCCGGTGTCGCGGATGCGCGAGCGGTCACGTAGATGAAGGTGGAAAGGGGTTGGCTCGTCGCCGGCCCCGACAGGTAGGTGACGGTGACGAAGTCGTCCACGGTGTCGGCGAACACGATCGCGAAGCTCGCCAGGATGGCCGGGTACAGCAGCGGGAGCAGCACCCGCCGCACCGACTGCCGGGGCGAGGCGCCCAGGTCCATGCCCGCCTCCTCGTACTCCTTGCCGATGGACAGGAGCCGGGCGCGCACGATGATCACGGGGTAGGAGATCTGGAAGGTAGTGAGGCCGATGAGCTGCGCGAATGTCCCCAGCGGCACGATCGTAAGCAGGTGCTGCACGATGAGCAGGATCGAGACGCCGATCACGATCTCGGGCAGCACGAACGTCAGGATCATCATGAAGTTGGCGCTGTTCGCCAGCCGGCCGCGCCACCGGTCCAGTCCGATGGCGAACGAAACACCGAGCGGGACGGCGATCAGCATGGTCGCGAAGGACAGGAGGTAGGTCTGCAGGATCGCCCGGCGAAGGACCGGATCCTGGAACAGCGCTTCTCGGTCGGGGTCGTCGATCCACCACCGGAGTCCGAACGTCTGCAGCGAGGTGTTGGACCGGCCGGCGTTGAAGGAGAGCATGACGGCGATCAGCACGGGCACGATCGACCACAGGAGGTAGGCGACCGTGACGGTCTGGAGCACCCGTGGCTTGCGCCACGGATTGCGCCACCAGCCGCCCATCCCACCCGCCTCGCGCACGGCGACGCCCTCGGACAGCGCGACCTCGCTCACATCGCCCCCTGTGCCCGCAGCGTGCTGCGGAGGTAGTAGATCATGGGGATGATGAGCAGGATCATGAGGATCAGGACCAGGACGGCTCCCTTGGGTCCCTGCCCGAACGACCCCACCGAGTCGTTGATCAGGTTGCCGATCATCGAGGTCTTCGGAGAGCCCGACAGCAGGTCGTTCGTGTAGTAGTCGCCGAACATCGGCAGCGCGACGATCACCATCCCCGCGTAGATCGCTGGCTTCGACAGCGGGAGCGTGACCCGCCAGAACGTCTTCCCTGGGCTGGCGCCCAGGTCGCGGCCGGCCTCGAGCAGGTTCGTCTCGATCCGGTCCAGGAACCCGAACAGCGGCAGGATCATGTACGGGATGTAGCCGTACACCAGACCGAGGATCACCGTCAGGCTCTTGCCCTCCAGCCACGGATACGGGTTCCCGATCAGGTGCAGCTTCTCGAGGATCTGATTGACGTAGCCGTCCGTCGCCAGCAGGTTCACCCAGGCCAGCATCCGCATCAGATAGCTGATCCAGAACGGCGAGATCAGCAGCACCAGGATCAGCGTGCGGTGCCGGCCGGCGTGACGCGCCGTGTAGTACGCCACGGCGTAGCCCAGGACCAGGCAGGTCGTGCTGGCGACGGCCACGAACAGCAGGGTCCGGATGAACGCGGGCTGCAGGTAGGGGTTGTCGCCGACGATCGTGCCGGCGACGTCGCCCACGTACTTCGTGGACCAGTACCACGGCTGCCAGACCGGAAGTGGGTTGCGGAAGATGTCGATCGTGCCGAAGGCCACGGCGATGACCGTGTAGAACGGCAGGACGAAGAAGGCCAGCAGCCAGCCGATCCCCGGGATCGCGAAGGAAGGCCAGAACCATCTGGGGTACCACGCTCCCGACGAGCGCAGACGAGCCTCGTCGGCCCGCCTG
>JALYMB010000358.1 GCA_030773935.1 Actinomycetota bacterium
GGAGTACGTGGCGTAGTGCAACCGGGCCCCCGGAGGGGCCGACGCCTCGAACGCCTCGGTGGTCCAGCGGCAGACGTCCTGGTGGGCACGGTGTCCTGTCATGCCGTCGGGTCCGAACGTGAGGACCGTGTCGGGTTGGACGGCGGCCATCATGGCCGCGACCTCGGCGGCCCCCGACGCCGGCAGCCCCGTGTCCATGTCGATGTCCGGCAGGCCCAGGAACCGGTGTTCGGTGACGCCCAGGACCTCGAACGACTGGAGTAGTTCGCGCTCCCGGACCCGCGCCATCGTCGACGGGGGCCACCGTTCCTCGTCCATGGACCCGCCCTCGCCGCGGGTGGCGGTGACACAGACGACCCGCGAGCCGTCGCGGACCGCTCCGGCCATCAACCCCGCCGACAGGTAGGTCTCGTCGTCGGGATGCGCCCACACCCCCAGCACGGTGCCGAACCCCACGGGTCTCACCTCCCGCGGCATCCTAGCCAGCCAGATGGGCTGTGCGGAACTTCTACGAGGGGCCGGGCGACAGTCGCTTGCCTCGATGGTTCGGGAAGACGATGTCGGTGTGCTGCCAACACTGCGAACTGCGGTTGTAGATCGAGAGGGTGGTCCGGCAGCCCGGCTCCGCGCAGATGCGGCCGGCGACCTCCGCTCGGTTCGGTGCGGGAAGCTTGCCCGGACGGATGCCCTTCATCGGTCGACGACCCCCTTCGACCGACCTTCGACGCCGGCGGAACCGGGGTTCGTTCCTGGAACGCCGGCGGTCAGGCGTCGGGGGACGAGGCCTGAGGTTGCGGGCTCAGCGTCTGCATGATCTTGTCCTTCAGGTGCGCCGGTACCTCGTCGCAGCCGCACCGGGAGGCCACCAGCTCCTTGACGTGGCGCTTGAAGTCCGCACGCTCCATGCACGGAGAGCACCCCTGCAGATGCGTGTCGAGCTTCAGGTGCTGGGGCGGCCCCATCTCGCCGTCGAGGAATCGCTCGATGTCCCGCAGGGCCTCTTCACACTCAGGTTTCACGCACGATCCCCCGTTCGACGGCTGTGTCCCACAACGCCTTCTCCAGCGCTTTCCTTCCCCGGTGCAGGCGGGACATGACCGTGCCGATCGGGATATCCAGCATCTCCGCGATCTCCTTGTAGGAGAAACCCTGGACGTCCGCCAGCAGCACCGCCATGCGGAAGCCCTCCGGCAGAGCCTCCAGGGCACGTTGTACGTCCTCGTCGGGCAGCTGATCCAACACCTCGGACTCCGCCGAGGGTTCCACGTTGCTCGCCCCCAGCCGATCGAACAGGTACCACTCGTCGATGTCGTCGGGACCCTCCACGGTGGCGGGCTCGCGCTGCTTCTTGCGGTAGGTGTTGATGAAGCTGTTCGTGAGGATGCGGTAGAGCCAGGCCTTGAGATTCGTGCCCTCCTTGAAGCCGGCGAAGCCCCGGAACGCGCGCAGCACCGTCTCCTGCACCAGGTCCTCTGCGTCCGCGGGCTTCCGCGTCATCCGAAGGGCGGAGGAGTACAGACCTGAGAGCAGGGGCATGACGTCGCGCTCGAAGCGGGCGCGGAGCGCCGGATCCTCCTCGGGCGGAGCGTGCTGGGCGGTGGACACGCCTTCAACCGTACACCGTGGTCGTGCGCGCGAGAGCGCCGCCGGCGCGTGCCCGGCGGGTGCGCTCGGTGCCTCGGCTGTCATATCCCGTAGGTCGGTGGGAAGATGCCTGGATGCCGGACAACAAGAGGCGCGGGTTGGGCGACGGGGGCCAGGGTGGGCCGGCGATGCCGCGTCCCAAGTTCTCGCCGTGGCTCACGATCCCGATCCTGCTGCTGGTCCTGCTCGTCTTCAACAGCGTGCTCTCCAGCGTGGGCACGAAGCCGGTCGACTATTCGACGTTCACGCAACTGGTCGAGGACGGCAAGATCACGAACACCGTGACGATCTCCAGCTCCGACATCTCCGGGACCTACGACAACAACGGCGCGCAGACGGCGTTCACGACCCAGCTGTCGCCCAACTTCACGGCCGACCAGCCCTTCCGGGACTTCCTGGACTCCAATGGCGTGGCCTACAAGTTCACCCAGCCGAGCATCCTCACGAGCCTGCTGATCAACATCCTGCCGTTCGCCCTGATCATGCTGCTCGTGTACTTCTTCATCTTCCGCCGCATGGGCTCCGGCGCGGGCGGAGCGCTGAACCTGGGGAAGAACAAGGTCAAGGTCTACGACCGCAAGGAGATGAAGTCGACCTTCGCCGACGTCGCCGGCGTCGACGAGGCCAAGGACGAGCTGCGCGAGATCGTCGACTTCCTCAAGAACCCGAAGAAGTACCAGCGGCTCGGCGGCCGGATCCCCAAGGGCGTCCTGCTGCTCGGACCTCCCGGGTGCGGGAAGACGCTGTTGGCCCGGGCCGTCGCCGGCGAGGCCAACGTGCCCTTCTTCTTCATGTCGGGCTCGGAGTTCGTGGAGATGTTCGTGGGCCTGGGCGCGGCTCGGGTGCGCGAGCTGTTCCAGCAGGCGAAGGAGAAGGCGCCGGCGCTGGTGTTCCTGGACGAGATCGACACGATCGGAAAGGGACGGGCGGGCGCGATGAGCTCGGGTTTCGGCGGCCACGACGAGCGCGAGCAGACCCTGAACCAGCTGCTGGTGGAGATGGACGGCTTCGACGCCAGCAAGGGCGTCATCATCATGGCCGCCACGAACCGGCCGGACGTCCTGGATCCGGCGCTGGTCCGACCCGGCCGCTTCGACCGCCAGGTGGTCGTGGATCGGCCGGACCTGCTGGGACGCGAGGAGATCCTGCGCGTGCACGCCCGCGGGGTGGCCCTGGATCCGGCCGTGGACCTGAAGACCATCGCCGCGCGGACGCCCGGGTTCACCGGCGCCGACCTCGCCAACGTGGTGAACGAGGCCGCCCTACTGGCCGCCCGCAGGGAGAAGAACGCCGTCACCGCCGCCGAGCTCGAGGAGGCGATCGACCGAGCATCGGTAGGTCTGGAACGCAAATCCCGCGTCATGAGCGAGAAGGTGAAGACGCGCGTGGCCTTCCACGAGATGGGACACGCGCTGGTCGCGCACTTCAGCAAGGATTCCGACCCGGTGCACCGCATCACGATCATCCCTCGCGGCACCGCGGCGCTGGGCCTGACCTGGACCCGGCCTCTCGAGGACCGGTTCCTGTCCACCGAGCCCGAGCTGAAGGACCTCCTGGCCCGCGCTATGGGGGGCCGCGTGGCCGAGGAGATCGTCTTCAACGAGATCAGCACGGGGGCCCAGAACGACCTCGAGATGGCCACGCAGATCGCCCGCGCCATGGTGGCCGAGTACGGCATGAGCGAGAAGGTCGGGCCGATGTCGCTCGGACACGAGGACCCCAACCCCTTCTTCGCCGGCTCGAAGATCTCCGCCGCCACCGCGCAGGTGATCGACGAGGAGGTCACGAGGCTCCTGAACGAGGCGCACGATCAAGCGCAGCGGATCCTGCGCGAGCACCGGGACCTGTTGAACAAGCTGTCGGCGCTGCTGCTGGTCGTGGAGACGATCGACGGGGACGATCTGGGGGCCTACGC
>JALYMB010000359.1 GCA_030773935.1 Actinomycetota bacterium
GGTCCAAGGTGCGTGTGAGGTCCCCGGGGCATCGTGGCTGGGCATCCAGGAGAAGACGGATCGAACGGAGGTCCCGCGATGTCCGCACCGACGAACCACACCTTCAACGTCCGCCGCATGATCGTCCCGTTGGTCGCCGCCACGGCCCTGCTCGCCTCGGCCTGCAGCGTGTCGTGGGGAACAGGGTCGAGCGCTGACACGGCGTCGGGCGGCACGAACGCGTCCACCCTGCAGCAGACCACGTCGGCGGGCTCGAACGGCGATCCGGTCGTGACGGCGATCGGTGAGGTGGCGCCCGCCGTCGTGACGATCACGAGCCGATCGGCGCCGCAGGCTTCACCCTTCGGCATCACGTCCTCGGGCGAGGCCACCGGCACCGGCTTCATCGTCCGCAGCGACGGAGTGATCGTGACGAACCAGCACGTGATCGAGGGCGCGCAGCGCGTCACCGTCACCCTGCCCGAGCCCGACGGCAGTACGCTCGACGCGACGGTCGTCGCGACCGACCAGCAGCACGACCTGGCGGTCCTGCGGGTCGACGCGACCGGGCTGCCCACGGTCGCACTCGGCAACTCGAACGACCTGCAGCTCGGCCAGCAGGTGGTCGCGCTCGGCTACGCCCTGGGCCTCAAGGGCGGTCCCACGGTGACCTCGGGGATCGTCAGCTCGCTCGATCGCACGATCGACGTCCAGGATCCCAACGCCGCGTCCGGGTCCCGCACCTACGCCGACGTGCTGCAGACCGACGCAGCCATCAACCCGGGGAACTCCGGTGGACCGCTGATCGACCTGTCGGGCCACGTGGTCGGCATCGACAGCGCCGGCTCTTCCTCGGCCGAGAACATCGGTTTCGCGATCGCCATCGACGCCGCGAAGCCACTGATCCAGCAGGCGCTGGGCTCGACCGGCTGACCCGTCGTCGGCGCCCTGCCGCCCGTCCGGACCCGTGGGCGGCGGGGTGCCGGCCATCCCCCAACGGGGGTGGCCCCGATACCCTGGGCCGGTGTCCCGTCTGCAGCGGTTCGTCAACCGGCCGATCGTGGCCATCCTTGCCGTCGGCCTGCTGGCCGGCGGCCTGCGCTTCTGGCACCTGTCCTCCCCGCACGAACGGATCTTCGACGAGGTCTACTACCCCAAGGCCGGTTGCATCCTCGTCGGGGGCACGAACGCCCAGTGCGACGTCGACAGCTCCGACGAGCGGTACTGGCGCGAGCACAAGTGGGACGTCGGCTCGTGGACCCATCCGCCGCTTGGCAAGTGGATGATCGGCCTGGGTGAGAAGGCGTTCGGGTTCGACTCCTTCGGCTGGCGAGTCTCCTCGGCGGTTGTGGGCACCCTCACCGCGATGGCGGTCGCGATGATCGCCTACCTCCTGTTCGGCAGCGCGCTCTGGGCGTTCGTCGCCGGGCTGCTGCTGTCCGTGGAGGGACTGAGCTTCGTGCTGTCCCGCACGGGCCTGCTGGACAGCTTCGTCGCGTTCTGGGTGACGGTGGGGTTCCTGTTCCTGCTGCTGGACCGTCGGTGGATCGGTCGGCGCACGCCGCCGGAGCAACGCGATGAGCGTACGCCGGAAGACTCGGACCCCCAGCTCGTGACGCCGCCCGTCCGGGTTCCATCGCCGCTCTGGCGTCCGTGGCGGTTCGCGGCCGGCGTCGCGCTGGGGGGGGCGATCGCGACGAAGTGGTCGGGGGTGCTCGGGCTGGCGGCGGCCGTGCTGTTGACGATCGCGTGGGAGACGACCCGCAGGCGCCGGGGGCAGGTGGGGAGCGGCCGAGCGTTCGCAAGAGCGCTCACGAGAGAGAGCTTCGGGATCGTGGCGGCGTTCCTGCTGATCCCGGCGATCGTCTACATGGCCACCTATCTGCCGTGGTTCAACCACTTCGGCTGGAGCCTGGGGCTGTGGTGGGAGAACCAGGTGGCCATCTGGGCCTACCACCGGGACCTGCACTGGTACCAGCCCGCCGGCGGCGGAGCGACGACCCCCACGCATCCCTGGCTCTCCCATGCGTGGACGTGGCTGTCGATGCAACGGCCGGTGTTGTTCTTCGCACGGTATCCGGGCGAGGACACCCGGTGGATCACCACGATCGGCAACCCCGCGATCTTCTGGGGAGCGCTCTGGACCCTTCCCTACACGGCGTTCGCGTGGTGGCGTCGACGCGACTGGCGCGCGAGCTTCATCCTGGTCGCCTTCGCGGTGCAGTACCTGCCCTGGTTCCTCGTGAGCCGGCCGCAGTTCTTCTTCTACATGGCGCCCATGGTGCCGTTCCTGGTCCTGGCCGCGGTCTTCACGGCGAGGGACTTCGCCGACATGCGGATCGAGCAGCGAGATCCAGGGACCGGGGCGGTCCTCGAGCGATCGACGCTGCATCCGTACCGCCCGTTCGTCTGGGGATACGTCGCGCTGGCGATCGCGCTGTTCGTCTTCTTCTTCCCGGTCCTGACCGGGGCGGAGCTATCGAAGACCGCGTGGCAGCTCCGGGTGTGGCTACCAGGTTGGACCTAAGGGGTTCGCCCGCCCCGGCGCGGGACACCGCCCAGGACCGGACCTTCCCGCGCGACCACCGGTAGGGTCAGGCACGCTCCCGTCTCGCGGACCGCTTGGAGTGCCTGGTGCCAGCCCAGGCACGACCCCGGACACGCGAAACCCCGGCGCCAATCGGCCCGGGGCATCGGTCTTGTTCGGATATATCCGGGTTCATCATACACGCTCCGCGGGGCTCCCACGAACCGCGCCCGGCGAGGAGGTGGGATGTGTCGATCGGCGGAGCGAGGTTCACTCCGCCGGCTCGTCCTCCGCGACGGTCAGGGTGATCGACAGGTCCGGCTCGTCCACGCTCACGGCTCCGTCCCGGAGCCGCTCATCCTCGGCCGACTCGCGTGTGAGCGGCACGATCACCGCAGGGTCGTCCCGGAACAGGTCCTTGGTGAGCATCCGGATCGCGAGCGCCGGTCGACCCACGGCGAACACCACGGCATCGTGCCTCGCCACGTCGGCGTCCACGTACATGGGCGCCGAGAAGAACAGACCGAGAGGCGGGATCGATCCCGGCTCGTAGTCGGGGTAGTTCCGCAGGAGGTCGCGCTCCTCCATCACCCGGACCTCCTGATCGCCCAGGGCCGCGACGATGAGCTCGTGCACCACCTCGCGGTCTGCGCCCACCACCAGCAGCGCGTGACCGTATCGGGTCGTGACCACCAGGGTCTTGACGACCTCGTCGGCCGGGAAGCCGTGACCGCGCGCCGTCTCCACCGCGGTCTCCGCCTTCGGATCGGGCAGCACCAAGAACGGTACGCCGCGCTCCTGCAGATAGCCGATGACCGACGACATGTGACGGTTCCCCCTGTTCGGACCGTACCAGTCTTCGAGCGCGGAAGGGGCCATGTCCGCTGGCTGGGCACGATCGTGCGTCAGAACCCGGGCAGGTGTTTGCGGAACAGGATGAAGCCAACGCCCGCACCCACGTCGAGCAGGAAGTGCGCGACGACGAACGGCCACGCACGCCTGGTCCTGGTGAATATCCACGCGAAGAGCAGGCCCATCGCCAGGTTGCCCGCGAACGCCCCGAACCCCTGGTAGAGGTGGTACGCGCCGCGGAGCAGACCGCTGGCGGCGGCCGATCGCCGATCGCTCCAGCCCAACTGACCCAGTCGGGTGACGAGGTAGGCGACGACGAGGACCTCCTCCTTCAGCGCCGCTCCGGCCGCGTTCAACAGCAGCGCAGGGATCGTCCACCAATGCCCGAGGGGGGGCACCGGCAC
>JALYMB010000360.1 GCA_030773935.1 Actinomycetota bacterium
GTTCATGACGACCTGCTCGATCCGGGCGCGGTCGCCGCGCACCGTGATGCTCGGCCCCTCGGTCACGATCGTGATGCCCTTGGGCCGGGCAAGCGTCGCCGCGTTCCGTGCCACGTCGGCGGTGACCTCGGCGAGGTCGATCGACGTTCGGAGCAGCTCGAGCGATCCATCGTCGGCCCGCGCGAGCGTCAGCAGGTTCTCCACGATCGAGCGCATGCGCTCGACCTCTTCCTGTGCGCTTTCAAGGGCCTCGCGCGCGCTCGGTGACAGATCCGCGTCACGCAGGCTCACGTCGAGCTCGGCCCGCATCACCGCCAGCGGCGTTCGAAGCTCATGCGAGGCATCGGCGGCGAACCGTCGCTTGTCCTCGACGCCTCGCTCGAGCCTGTCCAGCATCGCGTTCAGCGTCACCGCCAGGCGTTGGATCTCGTCTAAGGCCGGCGGGACCTCGATCCGTTCCTCGAGACGCTCGATGCCGATCGTGTCGGCCTCGCGCGCGATCCGTGCGACGGGCGCGAGCGCCCGCCCAGCCAGCCACCACCCACCGAGGCCCGCGACCAGCAGCGCCAAAGGCATGCCGATCGAGAGCTGGACCAGCGGTTCACGGACCGAACGCCGGACCTCGTCTGTCGAGGTGGCCACCACGATCACGCCGGGGCACGTCTTCGACGGGAGCGTCACCGCGAGCATCCGGAACTCCTCCTCGTCGGACCCCCTGCGGGCGGTCTGACGCACCGTCGAACCCGCTATGGCTGTGGCGATCTGCTGCGCGGAGAGCAGGGGTTGTTCGGCGGCCGGGTCACCGGTGGTCTCCAGCACCTTGCCCTGGGGGTTGAGCAGTTGCGCCCCGGACTCGCCCTGTGGCAGACCCACCAGGGAAGCGTCACTCACATCTTGGAACTCGCCCTCGCACCCGTTCTGCAGACCCAGCGAGATCTGCGCGGCGCGCGTCGCCAAGCTTTCGTCCAGGCCACCGAGCAGGCTGGCGTGGAGTCGCAGCGTCAGGAACCCACCGAGCACGAGGAACACGAGGGCGAGCAGTCCGACGTACCACAGCGTGAGACGTGTCCGGATCGGCAGGCTCACTCGAGGCCCACTCCATATCCCACGCCACGCACGGTGCGGATGAATGAGCGATCGAACGGCACCTCGAGCTTCTTGCGCAGATACCCCACATAAACGTCGACCACGTTGGAGAATCCCTCGTAGTTCACGTCCCACACGTGCTCCAAGATGCGTGAGCGGCTCACCACCTCGCCGGAGTGGCGCATCAGAAACTCGAGCAACGCGAACTCGCGTGAGGACAGGTCGATCGGCTCGCCGTCACGTGTGACCGTGTGTGCGGCCGGATCGAGCACGACGTCATCGGTGCTGAGCGAGGTCGGTCGCTCGGCCGCGCCCCTGCGCACCACCGCGCGCAGCCGCGCGAGGAGCTCGCCGAAGGAGAAAGGCTTGACCAGGTAGTCGTCGGCGCCCGCGTCGAGCCCACGGATGCGGTCCTCCACCCCGTCTCGCGCCGTGAGCATCAGCACCGGCGCCCATCGACCCTTGGTGCGCAGTTCGCGGCACACGGCGAACCCGTCGCGGCCCGGCAGCATCACGTCCAACACGATGGCGTCGTAATCCTCATAGAGCGCGCGGTGCACCGCGTCATCGCCATCGGCCACCGCGTCGACCGCGTGACCCTCCTGCTCCAAGCCACGGCGGACCGCTCGGGCCATCTTGATCTCGTCTTCGACCAGCAGGATCCGCATCGGCACCTCCGTGGCCAGTGTCGCAGCCCTTCATGAGAGTTGGGTGAGAGATTCCGCCCGGCGCCCGCGTTCTCATCGATTCCTCATCCTCGGCGACGTACACCGGAAGTCATGAACGAGGAGAAGGAGTCGAGGATGCGACGGATCACCATGGCCGCCGGTGTGGCGCTGATCGGAACTGCCCTGCTCGCGGCGTGCTCATCCGGGCCCACGACCGCGGCAACGAACCCGAGCACGCCCAGCCCCACCGCTACCGACAGCGGCTCGGGCTCGCCCGCCACCTCGCCGACCGAGGGCCCGGTGTCCTCGGAGCCGGCGGTGCCGGTCGAGTCGAACCCGCCCGGGGACATCCCGGACAACACGGCGTTCGTCCCCTACCACTCTGCCAAGGGCGGCTGGACCGTGACGGTGCCTGAGGGTTGGAGCCGGACGACCACCGGTACGAAGGTGACGTTCACCGACAAGCTCAACACCGTGCAGGTGGACGCGCAGCCCGGGACTCCGGTCACGCTCACCGACGCGAAGAAGACCGACGTCCCTGCGTTGGCCGCCTCCACGCGCGCGTTCAAGCTCGTCAGCGTGACCGAGGTGACGTTGCCGGCAGGTCCGGCAGTGCTCATCTCCTATCAGGCCAACAGCGATCCGAACCCGGTCACCGGCAAGCAGTACCGACTCGATGTCTTGCGCTACGAGCTGTACCACTCGGGGACCCGGACCACGCTGACTCTGCTCTCCCCCGTCGGCGCTGACAACGTCGACCCGTGGAAGATCGTCACCGACAGCCTGAAGACGGCCTGACGGTGGCGGCCATCGTGTCCAGCCCACGATCCGCCGGCACGGTCCTGGAGGCAAGCGAGCTCTATCGCTTCTATCACGCCGGCGATGACGAGACCTTCGCGCTGCGAGGCGTGTCGCTCGCGGCGGTCGCAGGCGAGATCCTCGCGGTGGTCGGTCCGTCCGGCAGCGGCAAGTCGACGCTGCTTGCCTGCCTCGCTGGACTGGATGAGCCCGACGGCGGCTACGTCTCGGTCGCGGGCACGCGCATCACGCGGCGACCTGAGGCCGAGCGCGCGTGGCTGCGCGCACGCTGGATCGGTGTCCTGCGGCAATCGGGCAACCTGCTCGATCACCTGAGCGTGGGCAACAACATCCGTGTGGCGCAGAACCTGGTGCGCGATGTCGATCGGGCTGAAGCGTCGGTGGCCTCGCTGCTAGGCGACGTCGGATTGGCCGAGCGCGCCCACGCAAGGCCGGCGACGCTTTCGGGTGGCGAGGCCGCCCGCGCGGGACTCGCCGTGGCGTTGGCGAACGACCCTCCCCTGCTGCTGGCCGATGAGCCCACGGGCGAAGTCGACCAGGCGAATGAACGCCTGATCCTGGATCTGCTGCGGCGCCGCGCCGAGTCGGGGCGTGCCGTCGTGATCGTGACACACAGCACGCGCGCGGCCCTGGAGGCTGACCGCATCGTGCACCTGCACGACGGGAGGATCGTCGATGCCTGAGACCCTCGTTCGCGCCGCATCGCTCGCTCGCACCTACGGCGGCGGTGCCGCACGGGTGATCGCGCTGCACGACGCCACGTTCACCGTCGCCGCGGGTGACACTGTGTCGGTGGCCGGCCCGTCCGGCTCCGGGAAATCCACCCTGTTGCATCTGATCGCCGGTCTCGACACCCCGACGTCGGGATCGATCGACTGGCCGGCCCTGGGCGATCGACCCTCCCTTCGCCCGGGGCCAGTCGCCATATCGTTCCAGGGACCCAGCCTGCTCCCGCCGCTCAACGTCGTGGAGAACGTCGCGTTGCCGATGATCCTCACCGGCTCAAATCAGCTCGAAGCGACCGCAGCCGCGCTCGAGCTCCTTCATGCGTTCGAGATCGACACGCTGGCGGACAAGCTCCCCGAGGAGCTCTCGGGCGGGCAGTCCCAGCGCGCGGGGCTCGCTCGGGCGTTCTGCGGCTCGCCGCGCCTGGTGCTTGCCGATGAGCCCACGGGTCAGCAGGACACCGCGACGGGAGGCCGCTTACTGGAGGCGATCCTCACCCTGGCGGCCACGCACGGGATCGCGCTGGTGGTCGCGACGCACGACGCAGCCGTGGCCGAGCGCCTCGCGGGGCGCTGGACGATGCGCGACGGCACCCTTCGAACGGAGGCACACACATGCTCGGCCTGACGTGGCTCGGCGGTTTGCTTCGGCGCCGCACCGGTCGAATGATCGGGCAGTCCGCCGGCGTCGCACTTGCGGTCCTGCTGCTCGCCGCGCTCGGCGCGTTCTTCACCGCAAGCCGCGCGTCGATGACGTCGCAGGCGGTGCGCGCGGTCCCCGTCGACTGGCAGGTGCAGGTGTCGCCGGGAACGTCGGTGGCGGACGCCTCGACCGTCGTCGCCGCAGCTTCAGGTGTGACCGCGTCCTTGCCGGTTGGGTACGCAGACACCTCAGGTCTTTCCTCGCGGAACGCAGGCACGGTCCAGACGACCGGACCCGGTGTGGTGCTCGGACTTCCCCCTGACTACGCGCTCACGTTCCCTGGCGAGATCCGCCCGCTCGTGGGCACGTCCGACGGCGTGTTGTTGGCCCAGCAGACGGCGGCAAACCTCGGCGCCTCGGTCGGCTCCACGATCGCGATCGCTCGGCCCGGTCAGCCCAAGACGACCGTGACGGTCGACGGCGTCGTCGACCTTCCGGCGGCCGACTCGTTGTTCCAGTCGATCGGGGTGGCGCCGGGGTCGACGCCGACCGCGCCACCGGACAACGTCGTGCTCATGCCTGCGAAGATGTGGTACCGGCTGTTCGCCAACGCCGCCTCCGGTACTTCCTCGACCCAGATCCATGTCCAGCTCTCCCATGATCTGCCCACCGACCCCGGCGCCGCGTTCACTCAGGTGATCGGTCGCGCGAAGAACCTCGAAGCCGCGCTCGCCGGCGGCGGTTTGGTCGGCGACAACCTTGCGGCGCAGCTGGACGGGGCGCGCGCCGATGCGATCTACGCCCAGATGCTGTTCCTGTTCCTCGGGTTGCCGGGCGTCATCATCGCGGCCCTGCTC
>JALYMB010000361.1 GCA_030773935.1 Actinomycetota bacterium
GAACACGAGTGTTCTCCGACGCCGGGGAGCAGCTTCAGGAGCTTCGTGTTGAAACCACGGATCGTGTTGGACGGCCAGTCCTCCAGCGAGCCCAGGTCGACCAGCATGCGGATGCACGGCTCGTAGGACCAGTAGTTGGGGCCGCGGAAGGCCTGCGATGTGACGATCGTGAGATCGGGCCGGAGCGGGCGCTTCCGCACCGCCGGTTCAATCTTCGTGCGCTGGCGGTCGGCCCGCGTTCGCGTGCGGCCGGTGGTGGCCGTCACTCCGAGGCCTCCCGCTCACGGCCGAGCGCGTCCTCACCCGCCAGCAGGCGCCGCGACCGGAGGTCGAACCAGTACCCCGATGGCAGAGAGTGCAGGATCGCGCCCGACACCATGAGCGGTTTATACCCCTTCCCGCGATAGGCGTCGGTCTTCACGTTCCGGCCGTCCACTATGGTCACCGCGCCCTTGCCCAGCACCTGCAGCGTCTGGTCCGGATAGATGATCGCGCAGGTGTCCTCGTCCAGCCCGATCCCCACCAGTGACGGCGACTGCGCGACCAGCGCGAGCAGGCGGCCGTGCCGCCCCCGCTGCTCGAAGTGCTGATCGATCACGATCCCCGGGAGGATCCCCAGTCCCGCCGAGAGCTGCACCATGCGGTTCTTGGGAGTGTTGCCCGGTTGGCCGTAGGCCACCATGTGGCTGGCCATGGCGCTCGCCCCCGCACTGGTGCCGGCCAGGACGGCGCCGCGATCGTGAGCGTTCGCCAGAGCATCGCCCAGACGCGTGCCGCCGACGACCTGGGTCAGACGGGACTGGTTGCCGCCGGTGAGGAAGACGCCGGTGGCCTCGGCCATGAGCTTCACCACGCCCGGCTCGTCGGCCTCCTCGCGTTCCTCTGGGCGCACGCCCTCGACCTCGGTGATCCCCAGGCCGGCGAACAGGTCGCGATAGGTATCCGTGGCGGCCTCGCCCAGCGAGGAGGCGGTGGAGATCACGACGACCTTCGCGTCCGCGCCGCCCGCCAGCTGTGCGAACCGGGCGAGGATCGTCTTGTCGCGAACCTTGTCCTCGGCGCCGCCGATCACCATCACGGGTCCCGCGGTGCCGAGGCCCGCCGTTCCCCACAGCTCGCGGCCTCTGCTCTCCCTGTCCTGCGTCACGTTGTCCAGTGTATCGGCGGACACGCCCGGGGCCTGGAGGTCAGTGGTCCTCCCGGACGCTGCGCTCACTGCTGCCCGGCGGCCGCAGGATCAGCTGATCGTGCGGCTCGACGACGTCGACGATCCCTTCGAGCCCCGGCTCGGCGTACAGCGTGAACCCCTCGCCCCGCACGGCCTGATCGTCGGGGCCCGGCCGGTCGGTGAGCTCGAATCGAACGCCCTGACCGTCCTGGATCACCCGCACGCGGGCATCGGGGTTGAACCGCCGTGCCGCCGCGTCGGACCGCGAGAGGATGTCCGTGGCCCAGTCGGTGAACTCGATCACGTCGGGATGGTACCGGGCGCGACCGCCCGGCCGTCGTGAACGGTGGGACCGGAAAGGGCCTCGCCCCCGCCGGCACCTCCGTTAGGGTGAGACCGCCGATGCCTGAGATCTCCGAAACGCATCACGCGCTGATGTCGGATGACGTCCCCGAGCGTTGGCGTCTGAACGGCGGGTTGACCTGAGATGAAGGTCCCCCAGACGCGGTACGCGAAGACCGGAGAGGGCGTCCACATCGCCTATCAGGTGCTGGGCGAAGGGCCTGTCGATCTGGTCTGGGTCATGGGGTGGACGAGCAACGTGGAGGCGATCTGGGAGGAACCGAACCTGGCGCGGTTCCTCGCCGCGCTCTCCTCGTTCTCTCGGCTGATCTTGTTCGACAAGCGAGGTGTCGGTCTGTCGGATCGGGTCCCTGAGACACAGCTTCCCTCGATGGAGACGCGGATGGACGACGTGCGTGCGGTGATGGACGCCGCGAGCTCGGACCGAGCCGTCGTCTTCGGCGTCTCAGAGGGAGGCCCGATGGCGATGCTCTTCGCGGCGACGTATCCGGACCGCACGATCGGGCTCGTCTTGTACGGGACCAACCCCGACTACACCACGCTGGCGTCCGAGGACCCCATGGTCGCCGAGGGCGACGAGTACCTCGAGTACATCGATGCTCACTGGGGAACGCTGGAACACGCGCGCATGGAGATCGCCTCCTGGGGAGCCCCGAGCCATGCGGACGACGAACAACTCGTGGAGTGGCTCGCGTCATACCTCCGCCGATCGGCGAGTCCTGGAGCCGCCATCGCGCTCTCCAGGATGAACCGTCAGATCGACGTGAGCCACGCGGTGCCCGCGATCCACGTGCCGACGCTGCTGATCGCCAAACGCGAGGACGTCGAGTTCCCCATCGAGGGGATGCGCCGCCTCCGATCGAAGGTCCCGGGCGCACGCCTGCTTGAGCTTCCGGGAGACGAACACTTCTTCTGGGTGGCACCGTACGGCGAGATGCTCGAGGCGATCGGATCCTTCGTCGCCGAGCTGGGTGGGCAGGAGGCGTCCCTCGAACGGTTCCTGGCGACGGTGATGTTCACGGACATCGTGGCTTCCACCGAGACAGCCGCACGATTGGGCGATCGTGCCTGGAGGGATCTGCTGGAACGACACCACCAGCGGGTTCGGGGGCAACTCGCTCGATTTCGAGGGCGAGAGATCTCGACGGCAGGTGACAGCTTCTTCGCGACCTTCGACGGTCCCGCACGAGGTATCCGGTGCGGACAGGCGATCATCCAGTCGGTGCGAGAACTCGGCATCGAGGTTCGAGCAGGGTTGCACACGGGCGAGGTCGAGATGATCGACGGCGAGATCGGCGGGATGGCCGTCACCATCGGCGCGCGGGTCGGCGCGAGAGCGGACGCGTCCCAAGTGCTGGTATCCCAGACGGTGAAAGACCTGGTCGCGGGCTCCGGCCTGACGTTCGAAGACGCGGGCGAGCACGCGCTGAAGGGTGTTCCCGACCGGTGGCGGCTGTATCGGGTTACGACATGAGATTCTCGACTCCGATCACACCCGACACGCACCGACCGTTCTGAACGGGGTCCCACGACAGCGTAGACTCGAGGGGTGGGTTACTTCACCCTGATCGCTGTCGCCGTGTTGGCGTACCGCATCGGGGTGCGCAAGGGCGTGGTGCGCAGCCTGGAACTCGGGTGGCGCAGGGAGGACCGGGCTTTCGTCGACCGCCTCCGCCGCACCCCCGTGGGGAGTCCCACCGATGAAGACCCGAACAGCAGCGAGTAGTCGCACCGTGACGGTTCGGCTCCGATTGCCTCTGGCGGGCCCCGCCGGCGAGCCGGTGGACCTCCTGCGCACGCTGAACTCCCACGGATTCGCGGACCTGCCGCCCCTGCGACTGGACGAGGCCGCCCACACGTTGGAGCTCACCCTCCGCTTGCCGGGCGCGCGTCCACGCCGCGTGCGCGTCGGTCCTGGGAGCGGCCGCCAGGCCTCGGTCGAGATCCTGGGCCCGGGCACGCTCGGGGCTCGCGCGCAGGCGGCCGTCCTCCAGGGAGTGCGTCACGTGTTGCGGATGGACGAGGATCTCTCGGCCTTCTACGCCCGCTGCGCGGACGACCCCGACCTCTCGTGGGCCGCGGCGGGTGCGGGCCGCATGCTCCGCAGCCCCACCGTGTTCGAGGACGTGATCAAGACGGTCTGCACGACGAACTGCACGTGGAGCGCGACCACGCGCATGGTGAACGCGTTGGTTGCGCACCTGGGCGAGCCTGCCGTGGGCGGCGACGGCCCGCTGACCAACGCGTTCCCCTCCCCCGCGCGGATGGCCGCGACACCCGAGCGCTTCTACCGGGACACGGCGCGCACCGGCTACCGCGGCGCCTACCTGATCTCGCTGGCTCGTTCGGCGGCCGGGCGCGAGCTCGATCTGGAGGGGCTCGGCGCCGCCACACGCGAGGAGCTCCCCGACGACGAGCTGGAGCGGAGGCTCACGGCCCTCCCTGGGGTTGGGCCCTACGCGGCCGCCCACATCATGATGACCATGGGGCGGCATTCGCGGCTGATCCTGGATTCGTGGACCCGCCCCAAGTACGCGCGGCTCGTCGGCAAGAAGACCGTCGCCGACGCCACGATCCTTCGGCGCTTCCGCCGGTTCGGCCCCGAGGCCGGCCTTGCCTTCTGGCTGTTCGTGACCCGCGACTGGGTGGACTGAAACGCTTGCCCCGGCCTACGGCCCGGCGTCATACTGACCGCTGGGCTCGTTCGGGCCCAGCTCATGTCGAGGAGCGATCGAACGATGACGGTGCCTTTATGGCGTTCTCCAAGCGCGCTCAGCGCCTGTTCGGCTACTGGCGGGCAGAGCGACGCACGCTCCGCCAGGGCCTGGTGGCGCTCGTCCTCAGCACGGCCGCATCCTTCGTCGCAGGCCTGACGCTCAGCCACATCACCGACACGCTCTCGGCCCTCCCCGGGCTCCTGGTGCTGATCCCGGCGGCGGTCGGCATGCGCGGGACGATCTTCGGTGCGGTCGGGGCCCGTCTGGGCACCGCGGCCCACGCCGGACTCTTCGAGACAAACCTGCGTCGGGGCGGCATCCTGGCGCAGAACGTGGAGGTCAGCGTCATCAGCACGTTCGCGTCGTCCCTGTGGCTCGCCGCACTCGCGAAGCTCGTGGCCTCGGCGTTCGGCGAGGACACGATCTCGTTGTGGCACATGATCACGATCTCGGTCGTGGGCGGGGCGCTGGGGTCGGTGCTGATCCTGCTGGTAACGGTCGGCCTGTCGATCCTGTCGTTCCGCCGTGGCTATGACCTGGACGCGGTCTCCACGCCGATGGTGACGGCGATCGGCGACATGGCGACGCTGCCCACCCTGTTCCTCGCGACGTTCCTCACCCGGAACGACACGCTGAACGCTGTCGTCGCCGGGCTCTGCGTCGCGGCGTGCGCGGTGTCGCTCGCACGCGCATGGACCACCGACCAGCCGATGGTCCGGCGCATCCTGCTGGAGATGACCGCGGTGATCGCGCTGACCCCGTTGCTCGACATCTTCGCCGGTGCCCTCATGGAGGCCAGGCGGCCGGGGCTCGAGGAGATGCCCGGCCTCCTGATCCTGATCCCACCCTTCGTCTCGCAGGCGGGGGCCCTGGGCGGCATCCTGTCCTCGCGACTGTCCTCGAAGCTCCAGCTCGGTGTGATCACGTCGCGCGGGCGGCCCGAGACGCCCGCGCTCGTGGACGGCACGCTCGTGATCGGCTTCGGTGTGGTGATCTTCACGCTGATCGGCGTCGTGGCGCTGTGGCTGTCCATGCTGACCGGGCTCGATCACCCCTCCCCCGGCGTGATGATCGGTGGAACGTTGCTGGCCGGGGTGTTCGCGCTGCCGATCACCCTGGTCGTGGGCTACGAGCTCGCGATCCTCACCTCCCGCTTCGGCCTGGACCCCGACAACCACGGGGTCCCGATCATCACCAGCGTCATGGACCTGGCGGGCGTGGCGTGCGTCCTGGCCGCTATGTCACTATTGGGAGCGACCGTCCATGGATGACCCCAAGAACGTCAAGGAACTGCTCGTCGAGTCGAAGGACGCGGCGGAGCTCATGGTCGACCTCGCCTACGCGGCGGTCTTCTTCGACGAGGAGAAGCTCGCCCGCGAGGTGGAGCGGCTCGAGGAGCGCATGGACGGCAACCTCCGCCGCCTCCGCACCATGGCCATGCTGGCCGCACGCAGCCCCGAGGACGCCGAGGGCATGGCCGGCGTGCTGTGGATCGCCGATGCGATCGAGAAGATCGGCGACGCCGCCAGCGACATCGGGCGCGTGGTGGGGGCCCGCCTCGGGATCCCCGACGCGCTGCGGCCCGACCTCCGGCATGCCGACGAGGTCTCCGGCCGGGTCAAGGTCCGAGAGGACGCGCCGGCGATCGGCCGCACGCTCCGCGACCTGTCCCTGCCGACGGAGACCGGCATGTGGGTGATGGCGATACGCAGCGGCATGGACTGGGAGTTCGATCCGGGGCCCGACGACATCGTGTCCGAGGGGGACGTCCTTCTGTTCCGCGGACCCGAGGAGGGCGTGAACCTGATCCGCGAGCTGATGGGCGCGCGGCCGCTGCCCGCGATGCCCGAATCCGACGCTCCCCCGCTGTCGGAGCTGGACCGCGCCGTGGACATCCTCGTGGAGATGAAGGATCTGGCGGAGGCGGCCGTCGGCCTGGCGTACTCGTCGCTGCTCTTCAACAATCGCGCGCTCGCCGCGGAGGTGGGTACGTTGGAGGCCCGCAGCGACATCCTCCACGACGAGCTGGAGTCGTGGGTGCTCCGGGCGGCCCCGGAGGCGCGCAACCCCGACGAGCTGCGCGGCCTCCTCCGTCTGGCGAGCGCGTCGGAGTTGATCTGCGACGCGGCGCGCGACCTCACGTGGTACGTCGAGCACGGGGAGCCGCTGCACCCCGTGGTGCAGATGGCCCTGGAGGAGACCGAGGAGACCAGCGCCGAGACCGTGGTGGAGCGCGGCTCCCCTGCCGACGGCCGCTCCCTGAAGGAGCTCCGGGTGGAGACCGAGACGGGCATGTTCGTCCTGGCCGTGCAGCGTGGCTCGCGATGGATCTACCGGCCGCGCGCCGGCTTCCAATTGCGCGAGGGCGACCGGCTGATCTCCGTGGGTCCCGAGGAAGGCGAGGAGGAACTGCGGGTTCTGTGCGGCGTTCCCGCCCCCGCCGAGGCCTGATCCTCCCAGACCGTTTCGTGGGCCGGTCCTTGTCCGGGACCCCGCGTTGACCTAGCCTGCGCCGCATGGAGGCCTACGTCTACCTGCAGGTCGCACCGGGAGGGGTCCCGGGCGTCATGGCCCA
The DNA here is from genome assembly GCA_030773935.1 of Actinomycetota bacterium. Lineage (GTDB taxonomy): Bacteria > Actinomycetota > UBA4738 > UBA4738 > HRBIN12 > JALYMB01. Next base: position 6,824 of record JALYMB010000361.1, read on the forward strand.
GATCGCCTCGAAGAACGGCGTGCGGCGCGCCGTCACCGTGGTGGGCGAGTGGGATGTCATGGCGCTCCTCGAGGGCGCGGACCTCGCCGCCATCGGACAGGTCGTCCTGGCGCAGCTCCACCAGATCGAGGGTGTGCTGCGGACCTACACCGCCCCGGTCGTACCGCCCGATCGGATCGGGATCGGATGGGGTATCCAGACCACGACGCCGGTGCCGATCGGTGACGCGTGCTTCGTGCACGTTCGGGCCCAGGCGGGCGCGGTCGCGGGGCTGGTGGAGCGGCTCTCCGAGTCCGAGGAGATATCGGGACTCGCGGTCCTCGGGGGCCGCTACGACCTTCTGGTGGCGATCCCACAGCCCTGGGAAGTGGCCAGCGGCATCATCATCGAGCAGCTCCACGGCCTCCCGGGCGTCGTCTCCACGGAGACCCTCGTGGCGATCCGCTACGAGGAACCCGAGGAGGACCGCGATCAGTTCTCGGCCTGGGAGTAGCCGGGATCAGAGGGCACCGAGCGCACCCCCGGCGGCAGCGAGAAGCGGACGCTCTCCTCGGCCAGCCGGATCTCCTGCACCTCGGTGGCACCCTGCGACGCCAGCCACGAGAGCATCCGGTCCACGAGCCACTCGGGAGCGCTGGCGCCCGACGTGATCCCCACGACGTCGGCGTCCGCGAGCCACGCGGGATCAACCTCGCTCTCGTCGTCGACCAGGTACGCCGGGGTGCCGAGCTCGCGCGAGACCTCGGCCAGGCGCTTCGAGTTCGACGAGTTGTCCGAGCCGATCACCAGGACGACGTCCGCCCGCCGTGCAAGCTCCTTCACCGCGTCCTGGCGGTTCTGCGTGGCGTAGCAGATGTCGTCGCGCGGCGGCCCCTCGATGGAGGGGAACCGAACTCGCAGGATCGCGATGATCTCGTTCGTCTCGTCCACGGACAGGGTCGTCTGGGTGAGGTAGGACACGTGCTCGGGATCCCCCAGCTCGAGGGCGCGCGCCTCCGCCGGCGTCTGCACCAGGACCGTGCGCTCGGGCGCCTGGCCGGTGGTCCCGACGACCTCCTCGTGGCCGGCATGCCCGATCAGGACGATCGTGCGGCCGTCGTCCGCGAACCGTCGGGCCTCCAGGTGGACCTTGGTCACGAGCGGGCAGGTGGCATCGATCACCGTCAGGGCGCGCTCCGCGGAGGTGGTGTAGACCTGAGGCGCCACGCCGTGGGCCGACAGCACCACCACGGCGCCCTCCGGGACTTCCGTCTCCTCCTCGACGAAGACCGCGCCCTTGGACTCGAGGTCTCGAACCACGTGAAGGTTGTGCACGATCTGCTTGCGGACGTACACGGGCGCGCCGTGCTTGGACAGCGCGCGCTCCACGGCGTCGACCGCCCGCTCCACACCGGCGCAGTAGCCGCGGGGAGCGACGAGGAGCACCTTGGATGCCATGGATCCATGGTACCGACATGCGCGAGGGACCCTGCCGTCGCGCCCCAGGTCCTCGGGCTCGGCACATAGCCCCTGACCACGGGTCAGTTCGCGGTTGTCGGATGTCGGCGGGCCCCGCTAGGGTGAACGGGTTCGCCCGGACGCCCCCCGTCCGATCCTCCCGGCACCGCGGTGCGGTCTCCCTCCTTCCCAGAGTGGCGGTCGCACGCGCGCGCGCCGGCGAGCTGGGACGGGAGCCGGCCGGGCGAACGTAGGTCACACACGGACAACGACACCAGGAGGTGATGCAGACACCCACGACCTACCGCGGGTCGATCGGAGGGGTCCTCCCCGCCGGTCGCACGGACGGAGCCGCCAGCTCCGGATCACCGCGGGGGTGATATCCACGATGACCAACCTCACCAAGATCCGCCGCCTCTTCGCGGCGGCACTCATGCTCACGATCCTTCTCACCGCCATCTCCTCGCTCACGTCGGCGGAAGCCAGGCCCCGCAGTACGGTCTCGCGACGGGTCTGCGCCTACGACTGGCGGCGCTCCACCTATCAATTGAGGATGATGATCCGGTGCGCGGCGCGCCGCTGGCCTGTAGCGGGCGGCGCTCACAAGGCCCTCTCCGTTGCCCGTTGTGAATCGGGTCTCGATCCCGATGCCTACAACCCCAGCGGCTACGCCGGGGTCTATCAGCAGGCGATGCGGTACTGGCCGGGACGTTCGGGGACGTACGGGTTCCGCGACTACTCCGTGTACAACGGCCGCGCCAACATCATGGTGTCGGTCCGCATGGCGCATCGCGTCGGCTGGGATGCCTGGTCCTGCGCCTGACACCACCCGAACCACGCTAGACGGAACGGATCGGACCACCCGGGCGGGGCACGTCTCGGACGAGTCCCCGGACCTCCTCCATGGAGGTGGCCACGGCGCTGGCCCCGGGCAGGTCCCGATCCGCCACGATGCGCATGCCGGGGAAGCGCTCGCGCACCTGCGCGACCAGCCCCCCGAACGCCCCGAACGCCACCAGCACGTGGGGGCGTTCGGCATCGATCTGGGCCATCGCACCGTCCTCGTCGATCGCGCCCGTCGCGAGCTCCCACTCCACGCTCACGGCGGCCTGTTTCAACGCCGTCAAGGTGGGACGGTCGGTCGCCACGCACAGCACCTTCACGGCGCGGCACACCCCTACAACCACTCCCGCTTCTTGAAGATCACGTACAGGATCCCCGACGTCGCGGCCATGATGCCAAGGGCCATGGGGTAGCCGAACCTCCAACGGAGCTCCGGCATGTGCTCGAAGTTCATCCCGTAGATGCCGGCGATCAGGGTCGGCAGCAAGATGATGGCGGCCCAGGACGTGAGCTTCTTCATGACCTCGTTCAGCCGGTTGCCGACCTGCGCCAGCCGGACCTCGAGCAGAGCCGTCAGCAGGTCGCGCACGTTGTCCACCAGCTCCACGCAGCGCACCACGTGGTCGGCCACGTCGCGGAAGTACGGCGCCAGCGACCCCGTCACCACCTTCGGTTGCTCCTGGAAGAAGTCGACCACCCGGCGCAGCGGCATCACGCTCCGGCGGAACCGCACGATGTCGCGCTTGAGATCGAACATCCTCTCCTGTAGATCCTTGGACGGCGTCTGTCCCTCCTCCGCGAAGACCTGATCCTCCAGGCTGTCGGCCTGATCCTCGAACTCCTCCACGAGGACGAGGTAGGTGTCCACGATCTCGTCCAGGAGCACGTACAGCAGGAAGCCGGGACCTGCCTCCTCGTCCGCCCCACCGTGACGATCCCACCGCTCCATGACCTCGCTGAGGTCGTAGACGGGGTCGTAGCGAAGGGTGACGAGGAACCGATCGCCGAGCACGGCGTGCACCTCCTGCTGCACCAGGTCGCCGTCGTCGTTCCGGCAGAGTGGCCGAAGGACGATGTACTGGTATCCCGCGAAGCTCTCCACCTTCGGCCGTTGGTTGCGGTGGCGCATGTCCTCCATGGACAGCTCGTGGAGGCCGAACTCCCGGCCGAGCATCTCGAAGTCCTCGTCGCCGGGCGACTCGACGTCCAGCCAGATCCGGGCGTCCCGGTCCTCGCCGTGGAGCACCTCGTCCACGCGATCGGGATCGAGCCGCTCCCCGATCAGACGGCGATCGCGGTACAGGCGGCAGGTGATCACGCTCGGAGCCTAGCGCAGGGGCGACCGTAGACTCGGCGGGATGCCCGATGTCACCGACGACCTCATCGCCTTCTGGGCGGCCCTGGACGGCCATCTCCAGCGTGTGGAGCCGGTGCACTGGGGTGCGGTGGTGACCGACGCGCGGTTCCCCGACGTGTGGGATGCGAACTACGCCCGCGTCGAGACCGAGGACGAGGAGCTGACGCTGGCCGAGGTGGCGAGATCGCTGGATCCGGCGATCGATGCGGCGGACGCGGCCGCCTTCCACGTCGTGATGTTCCGCCCCGCCGCCACCACACGGCTCCTCGCCGAGCTCAGCAGCCGCGGCGACCGGTTGTCGTGGGACGTGGTGATGTGTCGCATGGGCGAGCCGCCCGAGGTCCACAACCTCCCCGTCGGCACCCGCGGTGTTGAGGAGCTCTCAACGGGTGATGAGCTGTGGGACCGGGTCGGGAGTTCGCTGGCCTCGTTCGGTGTCACGGAGCCGGAGATCGTCCGGCAGCTCCTGCACCTGGAACGGGAGACGATGGAACCGGGCAACGTCAAGCGCTGGTTCGGCGTCCGGGACGACCGGGGAGAGATCGTGACCCTCGCCGCCCTGGTCCTGCTCTCGGATCTGGCGTACGTGGACCACGTCGTGACCTTCCCGGAGGCCCGCGGGCGGGGCTACGCGCGCGCGGTGGTGACCAGGCTCGTCCGGGAAGCGCGGGCCTCCGGGGTTCGTCGCACCTTCCTGCTCGTCGATCCCGCCGGGCCGCTGCCCCTCTACGAACGCCTGGGCTTCCGGGAGGTCACGCGGATCGCCAGCACCCTGGCGCCCCGTCAGACCGCCGGCGGCGGCAGGTAGCGCGCCCGCACGACCGAGCCCCGCTCTCGCTCGAGCAGCCACGTGGAACCCTTCTTCGTGTCACCGTCGTCGGCGGCAACGCCCCGCGCGCGCAGGTGATCGATCGTCGCCGGGACCAGATCGCCGTGGGCGCATGCGACCAGCGCGACGTCGTCGAGGTCGGCCATGATCTCGAGCAGACCTTCGAGAGGTGCGCCCTCGCCGAGCGCCTCGGTGAGCTCCAGGGAGAGTCCGCGATCGAGCGCCAACGGGCGCACCGTCTGTTCGCAGCGCACGTACGGGCTCGAGAGCACGCGTCCGACCTCCAGACCGCGGAACGCCCGTACGAGCGCCTCCGCCTGTCGTCGCCCCTTCTTCGAGAGGGGCCGGAGACGATCGTCCTCGGTCCACGCCGCCCGGTCTCCCGCCTTCGCGTGCCGCACGAGGTACACCGGAGGCTCACGCATCGGCGCAATCGCCGATCGCATCCACCAGCGCCCGATCGTGATCGTAGGTGAGCAGTGAGCGCGCCTCCGACGGTGGGAGCCACCGGATCTCGTCCACCTCGTCGGTGGGCCGGAAGGCGCCCCCAGCCGCCCGCATGCACCAGTAGCGCACGATCTTCGGACGCCCGTGATGATCGGTATAGCTCACGGCCGGCAACGGCTTGCCGAGTTCACAGCGGAGACCGGTCTCCTCACGCACCTCGCGCAGGGCGGTGTCCTCGTCGGATTCGCCCTCGTGATCCGCCTTTCCCTTCGGGAACGACCAGTCCTCGTAGCGAGGACGGTGCACGACGAGAACGGCGCCGTCGCGCAGCACCACGCCGCCCGCGGCTCGGACCCTGCCCTGGGCGTCCACGACCCCGCTCATCGCCAGGATCGGGGCACCTTCCGCCGGACCGCCTTCCACGCGGAACGCCAGGACTTCCGTGCCCGTCGGCGAGCCCGCTCCTCACGCGCCGCCAGGAGCCCGGCGGCGAAGGCGGTCGACGGGT
>JALYMB010000362.1 GCA_030773935.1 Actinomycetota bacterium
GCCCGCGGCGTTCGAACGCCGGCGCCGGCTCGACCCGGATCCCCACGTAGAGATCTCCGGGGGTGCCGCCCGCCGCACCGACGTTCCCGGCCCCGCTCACGCGAAGCTCCAGGCCGTCGGAGACGCCGGCCGGGATATCCACCGTGACCGTCTCGGCAGCCGTGAGCCGTCCCCGTCCGCGACAGCGCGTGCAGGGATCCAGCACCTCGTTGCCCGTGCCGTCACACGTCCGGCAGGGGGAGGCCGTCATGATCGTGCCGAAGATGCTGCGACGCACCTCCTGCACCTCGCCGGTGCCGCCGCACGTCCGGCAGGCGCTGGGTGCCGTGCCGGGCTCCGCCCCGTTGCCCATGCAGCGGTCGCACGCCACCAGACGTTCGATCCGCAGCTCGCGGCGCACGCCGAACGCGGCTTCCGGGAAGGTGAGCAGGACCTGGGTGCCCACGTCCTCGCCGCGACGGGTCGGCGAACGAGGCCCGCGCGACCGGCGCGATCCGCTCCCGCCTCCGAAACCCCCTGCCCCGAAGAACATATCGAAGATGTCCTGGATGTCGGTGAAGGGAGCGCCGCCGCCGGGACCACCAGAAGCTCCGAACGTGTCGTAGCGCTGCCGCTTCTGCGGGTCCGACAAGATCTCGTACGCGCCGGCGATCTCCTTGAAGCGCTGATCGGCGCCCGGGTCCACATTCACATCAGGGTGATGCTGCCGGGCGAGCGTGCGATAGGCGCGCTTGATCTCCTCGGGGCTGGCGTTGCGGGGAACGCCCAGGATCGCGTAGAGGTCGCCGACGGTCGCCATCGCCTACTGCTCCAGCTCCGTCGCCAGCTCGCTCAGCCGCTTCGCGACCGCCCGCACCGAGGCCATCGCCGAGACGTAGTCCATCCGCGTCGGCCCCACGAGGCCGATCATGCCCATCGTCGCGTCGCCCGCCTTGAACGGCGCCGTGACCAGCGACGCCTCCCACTGGCCGGTGGCAGGGTGCTCGGCTCCGATCGTGACCGACACGTCGCCGCCCTCGGTGCGCACGTCCTGCAGCACATCCAGCATCTCCGACTCACGTTCGAGCGCCTCGAAGAGACGCCGGACCGTCTCGCGACGCCAGAGCTGCGCCTCGTCGGCCAGGTTCGAGACGCCGCCGACGACCATGTGGGTCTGGCCCTCCTGGCCGGTGCTGCGGAGCGTCTCGGCGACATGCAGGATCAGGTCGTGCTGGTCGCGGGGGCCCTCGGCGGCCAGCTGCAGCAGCCGGACCTGCGCGTCGGTGTACGTGGCCCCGCGCAGCGGATGCAGGCGGCGCTCGGCGGCGGCCACGACCTTCGCATCGACCCCCTCGGGGCGATCGACGATGCGTTTGTCCACGCGGCCGTGCTGGCCCACGGCGAGCACCATGATCGTGGGACCCATGTCGATGAGCTCCAGTCGCACGATCGGCTCGTCGGAGGAGCTGGGCGGGACGGCCAGGCCGGCGTACGTGGTCATCCGGCTGATCAGCTGCACGCTCCCCTTCAGCACCTCCTCGAGATCCAGCATGGCCTCGGCGAAGTAGCCGACCATGGCTCGGCGCTGCTGCTCGCGCAGGCGGCCTCCGGCGGGGAGCCCATCGACGTAGTGACGGTACCCCGCGTCGGTGGGGATCCGGCCGGAGCTCGTGTGCGGGTGCTGGAGGTAGCCGAGCTCCTCCAGCGCCGCCATCTCGTTGCGGATCGTCGCGCTGGACACCCCCAGGCCGGAGCGCTCCGCGATCGTCTCCGAGCCCACGGGCTCGCCCGATCGCACGTAATCCTCGACCACGGCGCGCAGCACCGCGGCCTTGCGAGGACCGAGCTCGGGAGGGCGTTCCACCATGCGTTTCATGCTACTAGCACTCTCGGCGCCGGAGTGCTAACGCCCGAGATCGATGCTTCCCGTGTCAACCCGTGGCACGCTGAGAGCGTCAGTTGGGTGCACAGGGAGAGAGGACCCGGCTCTGCTGAGCGACGCCGATATCCGCGAGTTCCTGGTCACGGGATACCCCCGCCTGGTCGCGGGCCTCGCGCTCGCCGCCGGGAGCCGCGCGGCGGCCGAGGATGCCGTGCAGGAGGCCGTGGCCCGCGCGTGGGAGCGCTCGCAGCGAGGTGAGCCGATCGACTCGCTGCCGGCCTGGGTCACGCGGGTGGCCGTGAACCTCACGCACAGCCGGTGGCGCCACGCGAGGGTGGAGGCGCGGGGGCGCGAGCGGCTCGGCTCGTCCCCTGTTGCCGCTGACGCCGACGACCGCATGGACGTCGAGCGCGCACTGGCGGCGCTCCCCCGCCGCCAGCGCGAGGCCACGGTCCTGCGCTACTACCTCGGCCTGGACGTGGCGGAGGTGGCCGGTGCCCTCGGCGTCACCGAGGGC
>JALYMB010000363.1 GCA_030773935.1 Actinomycetota bacterium
GCCGACGCCTGATCCTGCACCGCGAACCATCCCTGCGCGAACCCCGGCAATCGCTCGGGAGCGCCCCCCTCCAGCAGCAACGAGTCCGGGTGCAACGTGCCCCGCCGGGGATGGTGGCCGGCGGCGAGGAGATCCTGCTCGAGATCGGCGACGGACCGGACGCACCGGTTCGCCCGCAGGCTCAGGTCTGCGCGCGTGGCAAGAGCGGAGGCGGCGGCCTCGGCATCCGCACCGAGCAGGTGGCGCAGCTCCCCCACCGCCCAGGTCGACATCCCCGTGCGGATCCCGATCTCCTCGTCGCTCTGTCCCTGGGGGAGCGGCGGCCGTTGACGGGCGATCCGCCGCAGCACGGCGTTCACGAAGCCGCGCTCGCGGGCCGACACCAACGCCACGGATTCGGAGACCGCCGCGTGATCGGGGACCCGCATGAACAGGAGCTGGTACGCGCCGATGCGGATCGCCGTGAGGGCGCCCGCACTCATACGCGAGGGAGGGCGGCTGGCGGCGCGAGCGATGACCCAGTCGAGGGTCAGGAGCCGCCGAAGCGTGCCGTAGGCGAGCTCCGACGCGAAGCCGCGATCCTGGGCGTCCAGCCCGGAGCGTTCGAGGCCGGCGGGGATCGCGAGGTTCGAGTAGCCGCCCTGCTCCGTGACCCGGCGGATCGCGGCGAACGCCACCGCGCGCGCCTCGTCGGTCATCCGAGCCGCTCGCCGATCTCGAGGCGGGCCCCGCGCAGCCACGACCCGGCATCCATGCGGCTGCGGCTCTCGGAGGCCACCTCGAGGACCCGGACGGCGCCCGGGTTCGCTGCGACGTCGAACCAGCGATCCCCGACCTCGATGACCCTGCCCGGATCCCCGTCGCCGGCGGTCTCGGATGCGGCCAGGATCTTCAACATGCGGCCCGCCCGCGTGGTGGAGGCTCCGGGCTGCGGCGCGAACGCCCGGACCCGCGCGAGCACGGCGTACGCCGCCTCGTGCCAGTCGATCCGGCGGTCGGCGGCCGTGAGCTTGGGTGCCCGGGTGGCGGCTGCGTCGTCCTGCGGCGACGGCGTCGCACGCCCGGTAGCAAGGTCCGTGAGGGTCCGGGCCAGGAGCGCGCCGCCGATCTCGCTGAGGCGTTGCCCGAGCCGGCCGGCGTCGTCGTCGGCCTCCACGGACGTGGCCTGCCGCGCCAGGATCGGACCGGTGTCCAGACCCTCGTCGAGCAGCATGGTGGTGACGCCGGTCTCCCGGTCGCCGGCGAGCAGCGCGTGCTGCACAGGGCTCGCGCCGCGCCAGCGCGGGAGGAGCGAGAAGTGCAGGTTCACCGCGCCCGTCCGCGGAAGCTCCAGCACGGCGGGGGTCAGGATCTCCCCGTAGGCGACCACCGCGAGCACGTCGGGCTCCGCCTCCCGAAGTCGGCGCAGGCCGTCGCCGCCGCGCACCGTCTCCACCTCGGCCGTGCGCAGCCCCATCTCCCGTGCGGTGACGGCGACGGGCGTCGGCGACGGGCCGGCTCCGCGACGTCCGGGGCGAGGAGTGCGGGTCATGACCAGAGCCAGATCCAGTTCCGGCGTGGTGGCCACCGCGATCATCGGCGGCACGGACCATGCGTCGTTGCCCAGGTAGACGACACGGAAGCCCACGGCGCTATCCCCCGTCGTCGTCGCGGCGGCGCTTCCGAGGCTCGACGAGTCCCATCTCGATCTGCCGGAGCTCGGCCAGGACGGCGCGGCGGCCCGCGTCGTCGAGCCGATCGATGTAGAGCATCCCGTGCAGGTGATCGGTCTCGTGCTGGAAGATCCGCGCCAGGAGGTCTTCGGCCTCGATCTCCACACGCCGCCCATGCTCGTCCGCCCCCCTGATCCGCACGCGTGCCGCGCGCGCCGTGGGGTAGTACGGACCCGGGATCGACAGGCAGCCCTCGTCGGAGGTCAGCTCGGCCTCAAGCAGCGACACCTCGGGGTTCACCAGGAAGGACGGGCCGGTCTCGCCGTCGTCGTAGGTGAACAGCTGGAGGGACAGACCGACCTGCGGGGCGGCCAGGCCCACGCCGTTGGCCGCGTACATGGTCTCCAACATCTCGTCGACGAGCCGGCGAAGTGACCCGTCGAAGCGCTCGACCGGCTTCGACGGCTCCCGCAGAACGGGGTCGCCCAGGGTGCGGATCGGCATCACCACCCGCGGAATCCTACAGGTGG
>JALYMB010000364.1 GCA_030773935.1 Actinomycetota bacterium
GTGCGTGCCGTCGGGGCGCGCCGGCACGCCGTCGATCCGATCGTCGCAGGGCGACGCATGGTCGTGGCACACCACGTGCGCCACGTCGATGTACGCGGCGATGTCCGGGTGCTGGTCGGCGTAGCGCCGCATCATGGTGTTCCACCGCGCGGTGATGTCGTCGAAGTGCTCGTACCGGAACAGCAGCACATCGGGGCAGCGATCCTCGCGGCTGGTGCAGATCGCGGCGCCCGGCGGTTCGACACCTACCAGGACCACGGTGGCCCCGGCCGACGCCAGACGGGGCACGGCGGCCTCGAGGCCGGCGCGGCGGAGCTGCCAGAAGCGGTCCGTCCCGGTCGCCACGTACTCCCCGTCGGAGGTCAGGAACCCGTAGGTCACCCAGCGGTCCCACCACAGCACCACGTCGGGATCGTCCTCGCGGATCATCTCGTCCTGCGCCGAGACGATGACATCGGCGCACTGGTTCGCCTCGTGCAGGGGCACGCCGTCCGGGTCGGTGCTGATCTCCCCCGTGACCGAGCAGCCGCCGAACGCGCCCGAGACGAAGCGCCATCCGCGCGCCGCCGACGCCTCCTCCAGGGCGACGGCCAGCCGCTCCGGCACCGAATCGCCGACGGTCATGAGCACCGGCGTGCCGGGCGGCGGCGTCGGCACGCGCGTCGCCGCAACCGAGAAGGACGCCACCAGCAGCAGGACGACGGGCATGGCAGCCAGCACCACGCCGGGTCGTCGCAGGTTCCACCGCCGGCCGGCATGGGATCCCAGTTGCCATCCCGTGCGGATGGGACGCTCGACGAGGTAGTAGGACAGGGACGCGGCGACGATGGTGAGCGCGACGGCAGCGACCCCAAGCGTCACCGAGCGGACCCCGGTCGCATCCCGCACCCCGAGCCACAGGATCACCGGCCAGTGCCAGAGGTAGATCCCGTAGGAGACGACCCCGATCCAGGCGATCGGACCCCACGAGAGCGTTCGTCCCACGGCTCCCTGTCCCACCCACAGCGGCATCACGATCAACAGGGTGCCGATGCAGAAGGCGAGCGCGCCACCGTCGAAGTACAGCGCCTCGTCGGGACGGATCACGATCAGGCCCGCCAGCACGATGAGCACGCCCGCCCACAGGATCGCCCGAGCGTGTCGCTCCAACCCGGCGCGGAACCGCGGCGTGACCACCAGGGCCGCTCCGAGGGCGCCCACGAGCGGCTCGAAGATCCGCGCGTCGGTCCCCATGTACGCGCGCTCGACGGCGTCCGGCGCGTACAGCCAGGCCATCGCGATCGCGGAGGCGACCACACCGATGACTCCGAGCGTCGCGACGATCAGGCGTGCCCGGTGGACGATCGCCATCAGGCCCGCGAGCGCCAGGGGCCACAGCACGTAGAACTGCTCCTCGATCGCCAACGACCAGGTGTGCTGGAGGGGACTCTCGATGCCCGTGTTCGCGAAGTAGCTGCTGGTTGCGATGAACCGCCAGTTCGCGAGGTAGGCCGTGGATGCAAGCAGATCGCCGCGCATCGATGCCCGCTCCGTGAAGGTGGCAGTGAGCCGGGTGACGAGGGCGACCACCACCAGCAGCAGCGCCAGCGCCGGTAGCAGGCGGCGGATGCGGCGGGACCAGAAGGCCGGGAGGGAGATGCCGCCGTGCTGCCGCATCTCCGCGATCAGCAGCGACGTGATCAGGAAACCCGAGAGCACGAAGAACACGTCGACGCCCAGGTAGCCGGCTGCGAATCCGGGCACCCGGAGATGGAACAGCACCACCAGGACGACGGCGACCGCCCGCATACCGTCCAGCGCACGGACATGGCCCCTCGCGCCGGGCTCACCGCGGGGAAGGTCGCGCGCGCCGCCCTCACGTCTGGTTCCGGGGGCTGGCCGCACCGCGTGAGCATAGCCTCGGCCTCGGTCGCTGCGACGGAACACCGGGATCCGAGGTGCCGCAGCGGCGACGTGGCGAGAGTGGGCGATCCCTCAGAGCATCCGGGGGTACTGGTAGCCGTACCCCTGGACGTCGCGGGCCTTCGTGGACATGGCGTAGCTTCGCGTGCGGGGGATGTCGACCTTGATGTCGCACTTCCCGCAGGTGAACGCGTTCTGCCAGCGCTGCGGGATCGCCTGACGGTACTGGCAGTCGTGGCAGGTGTAGAAGACGATCTGGGCGTAGCACGACAGGCACAGGAACTGGGGGGAGTCGTCGGCCGCGCTGTTGGGCATCCGGCAATCGGGGCAGGTGAGGTACGCCATGTCCTACACGTGGTCGGTCGAGAGGGTCTCCACCTTGAGGGTGAGTTCCCGCGTGCGTTCGACCGAGTCCGAATGCACGATCACGTGCCCCAGCTTGCGACCCGGCCTGGGCTCTTTGCCGTAGAGGTGCACATGGGCACCGTCGACGGCTGCCAGCGCGGCGGCGTCGGGCACGGCTCCGATCAGGTTCACCATCGCGGCGTAGCCGATCGGGTCGGTCGGGCCCAGCGGCATCCCCGTGATCGCGCGGATGTGATTCTCGAACTGACTCGTCTCCGCGCCCTCGATCGTCCAATGCCCGCTGTTGTGCACCCGCGGCGCCATCTCGTTCGCCAGCAGTCCCCCGCCGATGTCGAACAGCTCGATCGCGAACACGCCGACATGGTCCAGGAGCTCGCCGACGCTGCGCGCGTAGCCCTGGATCTGGGCCTGGACCTCAGGCTCCACGTCGGCCGGCGCCCGTGTGACGCGCAGGATCCCGTCGCGGTGGACGTTCTCGGCCAGTGGATAGAACGCGCAGGTACCGTGGCCGTCTCGCACCGCCACGATCGACAGCTCGCGGCGGAGATCAACGAATGCCTCGGCGATCGCGGGGGCGCCGCCGAGGGCCCGCCACGCGGGCTCCACGTCGCGCGGCGCCCGGATCACGGCCTGCCCCTTGCCGTCGTAGCCGAGCCGCCGGGTCTTCACGACCGCCGGAAGGCCCGTGTACGCCAGTGCCTCACGGAGCTCGTCGGCCGAGTCCACCGCCGCGAACGACGGCACGGCCAGCCCCACCCGGGCGAACACCTCCTTCTCGGCCAGGCGGTCCTGCGAGGCCTCGAGCGAGGAGGGCGACGGCAGAACCGGCACGCGCCCGGCCAGGGAACGCACGGCGGCGACGGGGACGTTCTCGAACTCGTAGGTGACGACGTCCGCGCCGTCGGCGAGCCGCGCCAGCGCCTCCGGATCGTCGTAGGCGCCGACGATCAGCTCGCACACGCGACCGGCCGGCGCACCGGGCGCCGGATCCAGCGCGCGGAACCGATGGCCCAGCGGGATGCCGGCCAGGGCCAGCATCTGCCCCAACTGCCCGCCCCCGATGATGGCGACGAGCATCAGCCGGATGGATCGGGATGTGCGAGGACCGAGTCGGTCTGCGCGGCCCGGTATGCGAGGAGCCGCTCGCGCACCTCGTCGTCGTGCAGGGCCAGGATGCTCGCGGCCAGCAGCGCCGCGTTCACCGCACCCGAGCGGCCGATCGCGAGCGTGCCGACCGGCACGCCCGCCGGCATCTGGGCGATCGAGAGCAGCGAGTCCATGCCCTTGAGGGCCTTCGATTCCACCGGCACGCCCAGCACCGGCAGGTGGGTCTTGGCGGCGGTCATGCCCGGGAGGTGCGCGGCGCCGCCGGCGCCCGCGACGATGACCTGCAGCC
>JALYMB010000365.1 GCA_030773935.1 Actinomycetota bacterium
GGGTGTCGGCGGCGGCGGCCTCGTCCAGGCCGTCGACCCCCAGGAACGTCAGCGCGTTCGCCCAGTCGATCGTCTCCGCGACCCCTGGCCGCTTCGCGAGGTCGAGCTCCCGCAGCCGGGCGACGGCGCCCGCCACGTCCCGAGCGAGGGCGGCGCCGACGTGCGGCGCCCGCGCGCGCACGATCTCGATCTCGCGGTCCAGCGCCGGGTGGTCGATCCAGTGGTACAGGCAGCGACGCTTCAGAGCGTCGTGGAGCTCGCGCGTGCGGTTCGAGGTGACGATCACGGCCGGCGGCGTCTCGGCCGCCACGCGCCCGATCTCCGGGATCGTGACGGCGAACTCGGACAGGATCTCCAGCAGGAACGCCTCGAACTCGTCGTCGGCGCGGTCGAGCTCGTCGACCAGCAGCACCGCGCCCGCGCCCTCCCGGATCGCGGCCAGCAGCGGCCGTTCGACCAGGAACTCCGGCCCGAACAGGTCCTCGACGTGCGTTGCCGCGTCCGACGCGTCCATCGCACGCACAGCGATCAGCTGCTTAGAGTAGTTCCACTCGTACAGGGCCTGCGAGGCGTCGATGCCCTCGTAGCACTGCAGGCGGATCAGCCGGCGGTCCAGCAGTTCGGCCAGCACCTTGGCCACCTCGGTCTTCCCCACGCCGGCCTCTCCCTCCAGGAGCAGCGGCTTCCCCAGCGCCAGCGACAGGTGGATCGCGGTGCTCAGGCCACGGTCGGCGAGGTACGCGTGGTCGCGGAGACCGGCGGTCAGTTCCTCGACGGATGCATACGGCGCCTCGGGCATGGCCTCAGGGTAGCGGTCGCGGCCGTCACCGGCTTCAGACCGAGGGGAAGCCGTCGTCACGGATGGCGGCCATCAGCAGATCGTCATGGGTCCGACCTTCGACGATGGAGTAGCCGCGAAGCCGGCCCTCTTCGACGAAGCCCGCCTTGGTGTACGCACCGACGGCACGCGCGTCGTCGGCCAGCACGCGCAGACCGACCCGGCGCAGATCGAGGTGCGTGAAGGCGTAGTCGACGAGGACGCGAACGGCATCCTGTCCGAGCCCTCTGCCCCAGTACTCCCGGCCGAGCGCGATGCCGAGGTCGCAGCGTCGATGGAAGTGGTCGATGTAGTGCAGCTGGCACTGTCCGACGAGCTCACCGTCGGCCTCGATCACGAACTCGATCCTGTCGTTGGGTGGATCGACGATCTGCCGATCGAACCGCGCTTCGTACCGGGACAGCGAGGTCGGTACGACGGGTCCACCGTCGGCCAGGACCGCGACGTCCATGTCTTCGAGCAGCTCCCAGAGCCTCGGCAGGTCGGCCCGCTCGGTCGGCCGAAGCGTCACGCGTTCGCCCCGCAGCATGGATCTATCCCGCGGGCCGAGTCGCAGGTGCGCCTGGCGCCGGCGACGCGACGGGAACGAGGATCCCACGCTCGGCCAGCCGCTTCGCGATCAGCTCGCGCAGGTGGCGTTCCACGTCCATGCGCTTGGACGTCCGCGTGTCGGCAACGACCCGCAACACCTTCGCGTCCGCGCCGAGCGAGTCGATCCCCAACACCGTCGGACCCTCCCGGATCCAGTCGCCCAGGTTCGGGTCGCGCCGTACCTCCGCGAAGAGCTCGTCGAGCACCTCGCGCAGGCGGTCGACGTCCTCGCCGTAGGCCACGCGTACGTCGACGATCGCGCGCGCCCACCCACGGGAGCGGTTGCTCACCACGTTGATGTTGCCGTTGGGCACGGTGTTCAGGGTCCCGTCGAACGCGCGCACCATCGTCACGCGCAGCGAGAGAGCCTCCACCTTGCCAGAGACCGTGCCGCCCGTCGTCTGCAGGTCCACCGTGTCGCCGACGCCGAGCTGGTTCTCCAGCAGGATGAAGAAGCCCGACAGGCAGTCGCGAACGAGGCTCTGCGCGCCGAAGCCCAGCGCCACCCCCGCGATCCCGGCCGAGGCCAGCAGCGGCGCGAGGTTCGCGTCGAACTGGTCGAGCACCATCAGGAACGCGATGGTCCAGATCACGACCACGGCGGCCGTGGAGAGCGCGTGGGTGAGCGTTGCGACCCGTCGCAGGCCGAGGGTCTGCGTCGCATCGACGGGTCCCGACAGGCGGCGCTCGAACCGGTGGACGGCGACGCGTGCGAGCAGGGTGACCAGCAGAGCGACCGCCAGGACAACGAGGATCCTCACGCCGTGGTTGCCCATCCAGTCGGCGAAGGTCTTCGATCCCTGGACCACGACGATGAACATCCCGACCATCCAACAGGCCGCAGGCGCCTCCGTCAAAGACCGGGACGGGAGATCGGACGGGACAGGCGAGAGGCCCCCTGGCGCGGCTCACCCTGCGATGAGGTGGGT
This sequence comes from Actinomycetota bacterium, assembly GCA_030773935.1. Taxonomy (GTDB): domain Bacteria; phylum Actinomycetota; class UBA4738; order UBA4738; family HRBIN12; genus JALYMB01. Next base: position 2,359 of record JALYMB010000365.1, read on the forward strand.
CAGGGGAACGGTTTGCCCGCTGCGGCGGGCCACGGCTATCGTGCTGCCCGGTGCCGTCCGGTTGAAGGAGGTGCTTGAGGGATGAGCGAGCCGCAGATCCTCCTGGACGGTCTCGCGTTCCCCGAGTCCCCTCGGTGGCACGATGACCGTCTCTGGGTCTCCGACTGGGGCGCGCACGAGGTCATCGCTGTCGATCTCGAGGGCACGAGCGAGGTCGTCGCTCGCGTCCCGTCCTTTCCGATGTGCATCGACTTTCTGCCCGATGGGCGGCTGCTGATCGTCTCGGCCGGCGACGGGCTTCTCCTGCGCAGGGAGCCCGACGGCTCGCTGGCGACCCATGCCGATCTGAGCGGCCTCGCCGACCACAAGTGGAACGACATCGTCGTGGACGGTCGCGGCAACGCCTTCGTCAATAACGTCCGCTTCGACTTTCCCGGCGGCGAGTTCGCCCCGGGCACCCTCGCGCTGGTCACCCCCGACGGCTCCGCCCGGCAGGTCGCAGAGGGGGTCGCATTCCCGAACGGCATGGTCGTGACGCCCGACAACTCGACGTTGATCGTCGCCGAGTCCTACGGCAACAGGCTCACCGCGTTCGACATCGCGGCCGACGGCGGCCTGTCGAACCAACGCGTGTGGGCCGACCTCCACGACGGGGTCCCGGACGGCATCTGCCTCGACGGCGGGAACGCCGTCTGGTACGGGGACGTCCCCAACGAGCGCTGCGTGCGCGTTCGCGAGGGTGGGGAGGTGCTGCAGACGGTCGACCTCGATCGGGGCTGCTTCGCGTGCATGCTCGGGGGCGTGGACAGGAGGACGCTGTTCATGACGATGAACGAGTGGGGTGGTGCGGCGAAGATGGCCGAGGGGTCACGAGCCGGCCAGGTGCGAACCGTCGAGGCGCCCGCACCGGGCGTGGGTTGGCCGTAGCCTTCGGCGTGGGCCGGGTGCTCAGGTCGCTGTCCGGCCTCGTCAGTTCATGGCGTCCTCGAGGGCCCTCCTCACGAGCACCTTCGACAGCTCCCGGCGGTACTCGGCACTGCCGAACACGTCGCTGGGAGGCGCCGTGTCGTCGGCCGCCGAGGCCGCAGCCGTGGCGGGATCCGCTCCGCTGCCCAGCGCTTGCTCCACCGCCGAGGCCCGCAACGGCCGATCGCCCATGTTCGTGAGGGCCACGTGGGCGCCGCCGTTCATCCGCACGGCGGCCACCCCGACCAGCGCCCAGTCCTGAGCCCGCCGGTGGAACTTCAGATAACTCCATCCGGCGGTGGCCTTCGGGACACGGATCTCCGTCAGGACCTCGTCGGCCTCCAGCGAGTTGGTGAACAGGCCCACGAAGAAGTCCTTCGCGTCGATCGTGCGCGAGCCGCTCGGACCCTGGGCCACGATCTGCGCATCCAGGGCGAGGAGCACGGTGGGCAGGTCGGAGGCCGCGTCCGCGTGCGCGACCGAGCCCCCGATCGTGCCCATGTGCCGCACCTGCGGGTCGCCGATCGTGCTGGCCGTGAAGGAGACGATGGGGCAGAGCTGGTGCAGCGCGTCGCTGTTCGCCAGGTCGTGGTGCCGAGTGAGCGCACCGATCGCCACCACGTCACCGTCCTCGCGGACGTAGGACAGATCGGACAACCGGCCGATGTCCACCAGGGTCGACGGCTGTGCGAACCGCAGCTTCATCAGCGGAAGCAGCGAATGGCCGCCGGCAAGGAGTTTCGCCTCGGGGTCGGCGCCGAGCAGCTGGATCGCGTGATCGACCGACTCGGCGCGCTCGTACTCGAACGCAGCGGGGATCATGCCGCACCTCCCGTGTCGACGCCTGCTCCGGGCTCCCGGCCCACCGACTCACCGGGCGGCGTCGACCCCCGGGCGGCCTGGATCGCGCGCCACACCCGCTCGGGCGAGGCGGGCTTGCCGACGTCGGTCACACCCAGGTGGCTGAGGGCGTCCACGATCGAGTTCACCACCGCCGGCGGAGCCGCGATCGTCCCGGCCTCGCCGACCCCCTTCACCCCGAGCGGGTTCGTGGTGGAGGGCGTGACCGTGCGGTCCAGTTCCAAGTGCGGGACCTCCACGGCCGACGGCACAAGGTACTGGGTCATCGACGACGTCACCAGGTTGCCGCTCTCGTCGTAGATCGCCTCTTCGTACAGCGCCTCCGCGATGCCCTGCGTGACGCCCCCGTGCACCTGGCCCTCCACGATCTGCGGGTTGATCACGGTGCCGCAGTCGTCGACGGCCACGTACTTGATGATGTCGACGGCGCCGGTCTCCACGTCGACCTCGCTCACGCAGATGTGCGCGCCCGCCGGCCACGTGAAGTTCGGCGGGTCGTACACGGCGGTGGCCTCGAGGTTGGGTTCGACGCCCGACGGCAGATCGTGCGCGTGCCACGCCGAGGTCGCGAGCTCCTGGATCGTCCGGGCCTTGTCGGGCGCGCCCTTCACCGTGAAGGCGCCCCCGTCGTAGTCCAGGTCCTCCTCGGCGACCTCCAGCTCGTGCGCGGCGATCGTGCGGGCCTTGGCGACGATCTTCTCCATCGCGAAGTGCAGCGCCACGCCGCCCACGCTGACGGAGCGCGAGCCGTACGTGTCCATCCCCAGCGGGGTGAGGGCGGTGTCGCCGTGCTGCACCTCGATGTCGTCGGGATGGACGCCCAGTCCGTCGCCCACGATCTGCGACCAGGTGGTCTCGTGGCCCTGGCCGTGCGGCGATGTGCCGGTGGCCACCACCACCTTGCCGGTCGGCAGGCAGCGGATCGTGGCTGCGTCCCAGCCGCCGGCCGCGTAGCGCAGCGCCCCCAGGATGTTCGAGGGCGCCAGGCCGCACATCTCGATGTAGGTACTGAGACCGATCCCGATCTGCCGCGTATCGCCCGATTCCCGCCGGGCCTGCTGCTCCTTGCGCAGCTGGTCGTAGCCGACCATCTCCAGCGCGCGGTCCAGGATCGGTTCGTAGTTGCCGGAGTCCACCTGGAGTCCCATAACCGAGGTCGTGGCCTCGTCGAACGGCGGATGCAGGTTCATCCGTCGCACCTCTGCGGGATCCTTCCCCACGCGACGCGCGAAGGCGTCCACCGAGCGCTCCACGACGTAGGTGGCCTCGGGGCGACCGGCGCCGCGGTAGGCGTCGGTGGGCGTGCAGTTCGTGAGCACGCCGGTGAACTCGAACCAGTAGGCCTGTGGGTTGTACTGGCCCATGTACACCCAGCCGCCTAGCTCCGGGATACCGGGCGTCAGCAGTTGGTAGTAGGCGCCGAGGTCGGCGATCTCCACGAACTTCATGCCCAGGATCGTGCCGTCCTCGGTGCCGGCGATCGTGCAGTCGTGGGTCACGCCGCGGCCGTGGGTCGTGGCGACGTAGTTCTCTCGCCGCTCCTCGATCCATTTCATGGGGCGGCCGGTCGCCTTCGTGAGCGCGAGCGCCAAGGCCTCCTCCGCGTACACGTTCAGCTTCGAACCGAACCCACCTCCCACGTCGGGTGCGACCACGCGCAGCTTCGATTCGGGGATGCCACAGGTGCCGGAGAGCGTGACCTTCGCGATGTGGGGGATCTGCGTGGCGCTCCACAGCGTGAACTCTCCCTGCGAGGGGATGCTCATGGCCAGGCAGCCGCGCGGCTCGATCGCGTTCGGGATCAGTCGCGGCTGGTGGTACCGCTCGGTGACGATCACGGGCGCCGTGTCGAACACGCTCTGGTCGCCGCCGCCGCCGTGGCTCCAGTGCACGGTCGCGTTGGTGCCCAGCTCGTCGTGGACGAGCGGTGCGTCGTCCTTCAGCGCGTCCTCCATGTCGGTGACGGCCTGCAGCTCCGTGGCGTCGACCGACACGGCCTCCGCGGCGTCCTTCGCCTGCGCCCGGGTCTCGGCCACCACCACGGCCACGGCGTCGCCGTTGAACCGGATCTTGTCCTTCGTGAGTGGGTAGTGGTCGGGGACCTTGATGTCCTCGGTGATCGGCCACACGAACGGAAGTCCGCCAAGCTCCAGATCCGACGCGGTGTACACGCCGATCACGCCCGGCATCGCCTTCGCGGCCGCCGTGTCGATCGAGTTCACGGTAGCGTGGACGTACGGCGGACGCACCATGACCATCCAGACCATGCCGGGCAGGGTCATGTCGTCCACGAAGCTCGCCTGACCCGTGAGCAGCTCCGGGTCCTCCTTGCGGAGGAACTCGGCGCCGATGAACTTCTCGGTGACGGCCATCTGCTCCCCCTCCTCAGGCCTTCGCGCCGCTCATGGAGCCGGCGGCATCCAGGATCGACGTCACGATGTTCTGGTAGCCGGTGCAGCGGCACAGGTTTCCCTCGAGCGCCTCGCGGACGTCCTCCTCGGTGGGCCTCGGGTTCTCCTTCAGGAAGCTCGCCGCGGCCATGATCATGCCTGGCGTGCAGTAGCCGCACTGCAGGCCGTGGTTGCGGTGGAACGCGTCCTGCAATGGATGCATCGCGTCTCCATCGGCCATGCCCTCGATCGTGGTGATCTCGCGGCCGTCGGCCTGCGCGGCCAGGAGCGTGCACGACTTCACCGACTCGCCGTCCAGCATGACGGTGCAGGAGCCGCAGGACGAGGTGTCACATCCGACGTTGGTTCCCGTGAGTCCCAGCGTTTCCCGGAGGAGGTACACGAGGAGCGTGCGCGGCTCGACATCGGCCTCGCGCGACGCCCCGTTGACGGTGACGGCAACGTGTGTCACGAGCGATCCCCTTTCGCCTCGTGGAGGTGCCCGACGGACAGAGCCGGAGCATATGCCCGTCGCGGAGAACGCGCGAACCGGTCCCGCGGACGTCGACCGGCGGCGGGAATCGATGCGGCGGAGAGGGCTGAGGAGTCCTGG
>JALYMB010000366.1 GCA_030773935.1 Actinomycetota bacterium
CGGCCGAAGGATAGGCCGCGCCGTAGCGATCGATGAGCGAGGCGGCCATCACCTGGCCGGCCACAAGGGTCGGAGCATCGCGCACGGCCCGGGCGTGGGCCAGGAACTCATCGACCGGTTCTGGAACGTCGTCCCCACGCACCCCGGGACGGAGACGTCGAATCGACGCCCCACGCCGGCCGAGGTAGAGGCCGGGCTGCTCTTCCTGCGCGAGCTCGTCCGCGGCCGCCGGGCCCCTCGCCGTCGGCCGGCTTGCCCACTCCGTCATTGGAGACCCTTACGTCCGCCACCCCTCCCACGGCGGGGCGAGTGCGTTCGGTGCCTGCGTGCGCCACTGCCTCAGCACTCTTTGGCTTCCTCGAGGAAGCCTGCCGGCCGGGCGGAGACGGAGAGGAAGAGTACTACTGGAGAGTGTTACCGGCCGCGGCGTGCCCAGTCCTCGTCTCGGTAGACCCTTCCGTAGCGAGCGGCTACAGAGGTTTCGGACTACTCCGTGTTGTGCTCGCTTGGGCCCGCGAGAGAGCGCTGATTGCCCAAGAAGAAGGGCCGGAGCCTTGGAGGCCCCGGCCCTTTCTTCGTCTTCGTTTCTTCTTCTGCTTCTTCTTCTAGCGGCTCACTCCCATCACGGGCCGGTGATCGTGATGTAGTTCCCTGTGAAGCCGGCGAAGTGGAGCGTGTACGTGAAGCTCGACAGCGTAATGGTCCCGTCCAGCAGCTCCTTGGTCCAGTTGCCATTCGGGCAGGTTGCGCTAGCCTCGAATTGCGCATCCGTCGGCACGGGGCCTGACGTGAGCTGCGGCACGGCGAGCCTACCGTTCTTCGGGCTAAGGCTGCCGGTGCTCGTCGTCGCGGCCTTGACCTGGGACTTGACCTCGACGATCTGGCCGCCGTGGTTGCGGCATTGGACGGTTGCCGAGTACGTCGCGGCCAATGAGCCCGTCGCGTTCGCATTGCCCACGCCCGCGAGCTCGTACGTGCTACACGTGACGAGGCCGGTGGTCTGATTAACCGAGCAGCTGATCGTACCCGACTGGAGATGCGTACCCTTCGGGGCAGCCGCGGGGTTGATGGTGGTCGTGATTGCGGCGAGAGCCGCCGAGGCCGACAAGGCCACAATCAGCGTGGACAAGAATAGAACTTTGAATACTCGCACTGTCTTCCCTTCTGTCGATGCAATGGTGCAAGCGAACGGCTTCGCACCGAGCCGGGGATCCTCGAAGTACCACCCCCTTGCAACTCCCCGAAAGGTCGATTGTCCCCTGTTCGGCCTAAGCCGTTATCCTACCGGCCCGTAATCTAGCGCTCCCTGGGGACAACAAACACCCCCCGTTGGGGGTACGGCAACGTCCCGATTACCCTCACCCAACCCGTAAGCGTCCGCGACGGGCAGCGGACACTCCGCCCCGTTCGACGCCGAGGGGGCGTCAGCGGGGTCGCACCCACCAGGAACGGAGGACGAACATGCAGGTCCTCAGCGAGGGTTCGAAGCCGCGCAGAGGTCGCGTGGTACGCCCGACGCCCAAGATCGGAACATCAACCGCTTCCGCGACGCGCTGACCGCGTTCGGGATCGACAGGACACCGACGTGCCCTTGGATCACTGACGTCACCGACGAGGAGTGGGATCGCGTCCGCGGCCTCGAAGGTGCCGACGACGACGGAGAAGGTGGCGTGCTCGCCGCGCCTGATCACACGGCACGCGCAACGATCGACGGGCCGGCCCCCTGCGAGGGTCCCTCTCGTCGAGCAGTGACAGGCGGGCTCCTCGTGACGCCCGATCGAGTCGTGGAGAACACGTCAGGAACGCGGCTGGCAGGTCGGCCACGCCCTTTCGCTTCGCGTCCTACGCGGACGTGTCGGCCATACGGCAGCCGCCTGCTTGGACATCGGCCACGTCTGGGGACGCTACGGCCCAGCGGCCCTCGCGTCGGAGGGGGTGATGCGGTGGAAGAGCGCCCGCGCGGCCTGGTTGAGGAGGGTCCCCACGATGACGTTGGCGGCGGCCAGCAGTCCCGCTCCGACGGCGAAGCTGAGACCGGAGCCCACATCGGTGGCGATCAACAGAACGACCCAGCCGATCACCGCGAGCGGGACGACGATGCGCCACCATCGCCCCAGCACAACGCCCACGAGCAGCAGCGTGGGGATCATGCCTGCAGCGTACTCCGGTGATGGCTGAAGACGCCTGGGCCGCCGGGTACCATCTGTGCTCGATGTTCCGCCGTGTGCTGCCCGCGCTCGTGATCCTGTCCGTCGCGCTGACGGCCTCGCCGGCATCCGCGAGGCCCAACCGCGACCGATCGGCGGCCGCGGCGGTCTCCCTGCAGGCCTCCGCCACCCAGGTGACGCCGGGCGTCGAGGTGAGGCTCTCCGGCTCGATCGATCCGGCTGCATCGGGTGAGACCGTGCGGATCCGCGACGGTGCCGGCACACTGGTGGCCACGCTCACCACCGGCTCGACGGGTGGCTTCCACAAGGACGTGAAGCCCGCGGCCACCACGGCCTACCACGCCGAATGGTCGGGCCTGGATTCACCGGAGGTGACGGTGGGCGTCCGGGCCGTCATCTCGCGGCTCTCGTTCGCCAACGTCCTGTTGTTCGCGACCGCCCGTGTCACCGGGACGGCGGCGCCGGCCCGCCCCGGCGAGGACGTCACCGTCCAGCTGCTGCGCAAGGGCCGCATCGTCGCCGCGCGGCATGCCACGATGGCGTCGGCCGGGCGGTTCGCGACGTCCTTCCCGATCAAGGACGTGGGAACCTACCGCGTCCGGGTGAGCTTCCGCGCGCCCGACCTGGTGGCGGGCGTGAAGGTGAGCAACCCCAGGACGCCTCCGCTACCGAACCTGCACGAGGGCTCGAAGGGACGGTTCGTGCGGTTGCTCGAGGAGCGACTGCGCGCGCTGCATTACCACCTCACGCCGCCGGACCGGCGGTTCAACTATCGGACCTCGGACGCCATCATGGCCTTCCGCAAGGTGCAGCGGATGGCTCGGAACCACGCCGTGTCCGACGGCGTCTGGCGGGCGCTTGCCCGCCCCCGGCGCATCCTCCCGCGTTCGCGCGCGGCCGGCTTCCACATCGAGATCGACCAGAGCCGGGGGGTCTTGTACACGGTGCAGGACGGCGCCGTGCGCGCCATCATCCACACCAGCACGGGAAAGCCGTCGACGCCCACCTACGACGGGACCTTCTGGGTCGGCCGCAAGCTCGCCGGCTACAGCGAACACATGCTCTACTACCCGAGCTATTTCGACGGGAACCGGGCCATCCACGGGTGGCCGGACGTCCCCTCGTACAACGCCAGTCATGGGTGCGCGCGCGTCCCATACTGGACGGCGAAGTGGATCTTCGGTCTGGCCACCATCGGCACGAAGGTCGTCATCTACCACTCCTAGGTCTCCCGGCGGCTCTGGGCGACTCCCGGCCGATGTCGTTGGGTCGTTGACCTGCCCCGTTGCCCACTGAACAATCGATCGAGTGAAGGGGAAGGGGGTTCGATGTCCACGAACGGCACGATGAGGCGATCCTCGATGATGGACGGATCGGCGACACTGAACTATGCGGGCGTTGCGGCGGCTCTGGGTGGGATCCTCGGGCTCGCGGGCGTGTACCTGTACTGGTTCAAGTACTCCTACCCCGTCTCCGGCGGGACGATCACTCAGTACCTCGGGGGCTACGAGGATTGGACGGGCCAGGTAGCGTTCATCGCCGGGATCGCGACGTTCGCGTTCTCGGTGGCCTACATCCTTCTGGTCGACCCGCAGATCCGGCGGCTGACCGGCGCCTTGATGGGAATCTCCGCGGTGCTGCTACTGGGCGCGTCGATCGCGGGCTTCTTCCGCGTGGACACCGCGACGGCGGATCCGGCTCTGTTGGGGGTGGACGTGGGCGCGACCGTCAACGTGGCCACGGGCGTCGCGGGCGGTCTGCTGGTCTCGGCGGTGGGCGGGATCTTCGCGGTCACCGGAGCGGTGTTGTCGCTGAAGGGCTCGGACCAGGAACCGTGACGCAGGCGTAACGGTGCCCGCGCCCGCTACCCTGGGCTCAGTGTCAGCGTGGACACGCAGGAAGGTCCCGGGTCCGTCTCGGGGCTAGCCTCCGACCGACGGCGGGCTGGCTCGTACCCTGCGTGTCTCCCGCGAGCGGGATGACCTGCATGCGTTGTGCCG
>JALYMB010000367.1 GCA_030773935.1 Actinomycetota bacterium
CGTATCGGTCGCTCGATCGCGTAGTACGAGATCGCCGCCGCGCCGACCGTGCACAGCACGACCGCCGCCCCGCGGATCCCGGCCTCGAGCCCGCGCGTCTGACGGACGCCGAGCCAGATCGTCATCGGCCAGTGCCATAGGTACACGCCGTAGGAGATCGCGCCGAGCCACACGAGCGGCGCCCATTCCAGCGCTCGTCGGAGAGCACGGCCGTGACCCAACCAGAGCGGTGCCACCAGCAACAGGGTCGCCGCGGACACGCCGAGGGCGCCACCGTAGTAGTAGACGGCAGTGTCGGGTCGGATCACGATCAGGCCGACGATGAGCCCCGCCGCGCCGAGGAGGATCAGCGACCCGCCCAGCCGGTCGACCACGGGGCGCGAGCGAGGATGGGCGACGAGCACGGCACCGAGCGCACCGAGCAGCGGCTCGAAGATCCGCGAATCGGTCCCCATGTAGGCGCGCTCGACGGCTCCAGGGGACCACTGGGTGGCGAGCAGCGCGGCCGACCCCGCCACGCCGAGCGCCGCGAGCACTCCCACGGCGATCCGTGGGCGCTTCACGACCAGGACGAGGGCGGTGAGCAGCAACGGCCAGATCAGATAGAACTGCTCTTCGATCGCGAGCGACCACGTGTGCTGCAGGGGGCTTTCGATCCCGGTGCTGACGAAGTAGCCGCTCGTCGAGATGAAGTGCCAGTTGGCCACGTAGGCGGTGGCCGCCAGCAGGTCTCCGCGGAGCGTCGCCCGCTCGGAGAAGGTCGCGGTGAGCCACGTGACCAGGGCGACGACGAGCAGCAGCAGCACGAGCGCCGGCAGGAGCCTTCGCACCCGACGCGCCCAGAACGACGTCAGCGCGATCCTCCCGGTCCGCCGCAGCTCATCCAGCACCAGGCTGGTGATCAGGAAGCCGGAGAGCACGAAGAACATGTCGACGCCCAGATAGCCGGCGCCGAATCCGGCCACGCGCAGGTGGAAGAGGAACACCAAGCCCACGGCGACGCCGCGCACGCCGTCCAGAGCTCGTACATATCCGGCCTCGGATCCCCGCTCGCTCTGGCTCGACACCGCACCTTTCACGGCGTTCCTCACTCTCCGATACTCGCTCCGATACTCGGGCGCACGCGAAGAGTAGTCCATCATCTCGGCGCTCCAACGGACCCTCACCGAGCACTGACCGGTCAACGACGAGAGCGCGAAGGCCGGACGGCCGCCGGTTCCCATAGCCCACCGACCGCACTCGCGAGGGGCGATCCCCGGCGTCTCCGCCCTACCGGCTCGACCGCGCACGGCGATCGTCGGCGCCGAAGAAACTCTCGCCCGAGGCCGGAAGCTTCTCCAGGTGCCCGAGGAGGTCCTCGAGGGTGGTCACGTCGAGCGCGAGCAGTTCCTCGGGTGGCTCGAACAGCTTGTCGAGGATCAGCCGGCGCACCTCGACACCGCGAGGCGTCAGCGCGATCGTGCGCACGCGGCGGTCGCCCGGCATCGTACGGCGCTCCACGAGCTCCCGCTCCTCCAGGCGGTCGACGAGCCACGTCATCTGCGACGCGTCGCACCGCATAACGTCGGCCATCACGCCCATCGGGCGCGGCTCGTCCGGGTGGATGAGGGCGAGCGCCTTGAGGTGGCCGGGCGTGAGGCCGAGCTCGCGGAGGAGCGCGAAGTGCTCCCCGCTCTGCACCCGCTCAATGGTGAACCTGGCCATCAGGCGCCAGACATCACCGGCCAGGTCCCGTTTCGATCGCGTCCCCATACCTGTATCGTACGCGCATCCGCGAGATACTTCTAGTGCCTCAACCATTCATCTTCTGGATACTTGACAGACATCAACTATCTGTGACAGGGTGCAGGGATGAGCGATATCGCGATCGGGGTGCAGGGGGTCCGCAAGCGGTTCGGCGAGGTCGAGGCGCTCGCCGGCGTGGACTTCGACGTCCCTCAGGGCACCGTCTTCGGTCTGCTGGGACCCAACGGCGCCGGCAAGACCACGGTGATCCGGGTCCTGTCCACGATCCTTCGTCCCGACGACGGGCACGCCGAGGTGCTCGGCTACGACGTCATGCGCGATCCCGAGGCCGTCCGTCGCCGGATCGGCCTCGCGGGCCAGAACGCCGCCGTCGACCAGAACCTCACTGGGCTCGAGAACCTCGCGATGGTGGGTGTGCTCGCGCAGATGCCGCGCCCGGCGATCAAGCCGCGCGCGCAGGAGCTGCTGGACCGGTTCCAGCTCGCCGACGCCGCCGACCGGCCGCTCCGAACCTATTCCGGCGGCATGCGTCGGCGTCTCGACGTCGCAGCCTCGCTGATGCACAAGCCGCCGGTGCTGTTCCTCGACGAGCCCACCACCGGTCTGGACATCAACAGCCGCAACGAGCTGTGGGACATGATCCGAGAGCTCGTGAGCGACGGCACCACCGTCCTGCTCACCACGCAATACCTGGAGGAGGCAGACATCCTCGCCGAGCGCATCGCCGTCGTCGACGGCGGCCGCGTGATCGCGAACGACACGCCGTCGGCCCTCAAGACACAGCTCGGCAGCACCGTGTTCGAGATGGACATGCCGCAGGGCGGTGCCGAACGAGCCCTGGCGCTCCTCACGCCCGTCGTGACCGGCCGGGTGGAGCGTGAGGACGGCCACCTCCGCATCACGTCCGAGCACGGCGCCGGGGCCCTGATCGACATCCTCCGGACCCTGGACGGGGCCGGGCTCGTGCCTCAGACCCTGACCGTCCGCGAGCCGAGCCTGGACGACGTGTTCCTGGCGCTCACGGGCCGTCACGCCGAGGCGACCGACGGGGCGCCCGAAGCATCGAGAGGAGATGCGGCATGAGCGCAGTGGCAGCAGGCACGGTGACCGAGCACGTGCGCGACCGGAGGATCCCGTTCAGCGTCGTGCGCGACACGGCGGCGATCGCGAAGCGCAACCTGCTGGGCTACCTGCGCGTGCCGCAGCTGCTGGTCTTCTCGACGATCCAGCCGGTGATCTTCGTCATCATGTTCCGGTACGTGTTCGGAGGTGCGATCGGCCAGCTCCAGGGCGTGCCGTACGTCGACTACCTGATGCCCGGGATATTCGTCCAGACCGTCGTGTTCGGCTCGATCGCCACGTCGATCGGCCTCGCGACCGACATGAAGAGCGGTCTGATGGAGCGGTTCCACGC
>JALYMB010000368.1 GCA_030773935.1 Actinomycetota bacterium
GCCATGCCCTGCAGCCCGGTGCCGCGCGCGGCCGTCGCCGTGTCGAACCCGGCGCCGTCGTCGCGGACCTCGAACGTGAGGTGACCGTCGCCGTGCGCGAGTCGGACCTCCACGCGCGAAGCCGACGCGTACTTCGCCACGTTGTTGAGCGCCTCGAGGGAGCAGAAGTAGACGGCCGCCTCGATCTCGGGCGTGTACCGGCCGACGCCGTTCGCGTCGAACACGACAGGAACCGGCGACTTGCGGACCTGACCCTCGAGCGCGGCCGGCAAGCCCTTGTCGGCCAGCAGTGGTGGGTAGATCCCGCGTGCGAGGTCACGCAGGTTCTCCAGCGCATCGTTCGCCTCGGTCTGCAGCTGGCCCAGGAGCTCGTGCGCGGCGCCGGTGTTGCGATCGACCATGGTGTCGGCGAGCCGGAGCTTCACCGCCAGTGCGACGAGCTGCTGTTGCGCGCCGTCGTGGATGTCGCGCTCGAGCCGCTTGGCCCGCTCGTCCTGCGCACTCACGATCCGCCGGCGCGAGGCGCGGAGATCCTGGACCAGGCGGACGTTGCGGAGTGCGAGGCCCGCCTGCGACGCGAGGCCGTTCACCAGCCGCTCCTTCGTCGGATCCATCGGGTCGTTGGCGTGCAGCCGGAGCGTGATGGCTCCGAGCAGGTCGCCCTGGTGCGTGACGGGGAACGACGAGACGTCCTCGAAGGTCGGGAGGTCGTCACCGGTGAGCTCCCGGTCCTCCATCGACGGCAGACCGGCCGGCCAGGCCGCGACGGGCACCAGCCGCCGATCCGTCCGCAGCCACACCCGCGTCTCGGTCGCGCCGGTGCTGGCGGCCAGCAGCTGCGCCATGCGGGGCAGCACCTCGTCGATCGAGTACGTCTCGCCGACGCGCTCGGAGAACTCGCTCAGGACCTCGAAGGGTGTCGCGCGCTGGCCGTACACGACCCGTTCGGCGAGCTTCCGCGCACGCCGCCGAACGGGGTTGAAGTTGAGGACGAACAGGATGACCGCCGCCACCGATCCCAGGAAGCTGAGCGCCGCGATCGCCAGCGCCGTGGCGTAGACGACGGTGATCACGATCGCGACGATCGTGAACACGGCCGCCTTCTTGATCACGAGGTCGAGGTCGTAGAGCCGGTAGCGCAGGATCGCGATCGCGCACGCGCCGGGGAGGCCGATCGTGATCGATCCGATCAGGACGGTGAACGCCACGTCGTTCGCGGTCGAGGAGCCGTTCGGGCCGGCGACGATGCCGGTCACGAGGGCCGCCGCGATCGAGAACAGCGCCAGGGCCGAGGCCCACGCGAGCCACCGGATCTGCTGTCGCTCCTCGCCGTGCGAACGACGGAAGCGCACCACCACCGACGCGAGCGAGGGGATCGCGGCGGCCACCAGCAGAGCGGCCCACACAAACGCCATCCACGTCCACCCCGACAGCGCGCCGAGGGCGAGGGGGTTCTCGACGTCGGTCCCGGTGTCGAGCGTGTTGGTCTGGGAGACGACGGACACCATGAGCAGGCCGACGGCCCCGCTCGCGAGGAGCAGCCACGCGATCGGCCGCCAGCGACGCGAGGGGAGGTGCCCGTCGGGGAACAGCAGGAACGTCGACAGCAGCGAGACGAGCACTACCGGGATCATCAGGTTCCCGAGCTCGACGATGAGCGGCACCGCCGGGAGGCCGGAGAGGTCCGTGTCCCACCGTGACCCATACTCCGAGACGAAGATCGCGAACGAGAACGCCGCGGAGGTGAGCTGGAAGAGCGGCCCCACTGGGTTCCCCGGCGCCCTCGACGACAGCAGGGCCCCGACGCTCGCCATGCCGAGGATCCCGACGGTGACGATGATCACGGAGGGGATGTCGCCCGAGGTTGTCGTCGTGTCGCCGATCGTGAGGGCGAACGCGCCGAGCAGCGAGCACACGGTGAGCGCGGCGCCCGCCCGCGAGACCACGATCCGCGTCCGCCCTGTCACGACGCTCCCTCCTTCGCACCCACCGGCACGCGGCCCCGGACCACGGTCCCGTGTCCGGGCGAGCTCTCGACCTCGAGGTCCCCGCCGATCGCGTCGAGCCGGTCGGCCATCCCGTGCAATCCCGTGCCGTAGCCGGTGACGGCCGGGTCGAACCCCGCGCCGTCGTCGCGCACGCTGAACGACAGATGACCGTCCTCCTGCGCCAGGCGGACCTCGGCGGCCGATGCCCCGGCGTACTTCGCTACGTTGTTCAGGGCCTCGAGCGAGCAGAAGTACACGGCCGATTCCACTTCGCGAGGGTATCGGCCGACGCCAGACGCCTCGATGGTCACGGGGATCGCGGCCCTGCGAGCCTGGCCCTCAAGGGCGGCGGCAAGGCCCTGGTCGGCCAGCAGCGGGGGGTAGATGCCGCGGGCGAGGTCGCGCAGGTCCTCGAGGGCCTCGCCGGCCGTCGTCTGCAGCCCGCTCACGAGCTGGCCGGCCTTGGCAGGATCGCGCTCGGCGAGCGTCCTCGCGAGCTTCAGCTGCACGGCGAGCGCGACGAGCTGCTGCTGGGCGCCGTCGTGCAGGTCCCGCTCGATCTTGCGCCGCTCCTCGTCCTGGGCGGCGATCAGCCGCTGTCTCGAGGCCCGCAGCTCCTCGATCAACCGCACGTTGCGGAGCACGAGACCGGCCTGCGCGGCGAGGTCCGCGACGAGCCGCGCCTTCCCCGGGTCCATCGGATCGTTGGCCGGCATCGTGACGGTCAGCGCGCCGAGCAGCTCACCACGGTCTCGCACCTCGGCCGCCGCCACCTCGGCGGGGAACGGTGGGAGGCCGTCGCCCCGGACGGGGAGGGCGGCGGGCGCCTCGTCGCTCGCCGGAGCCGAGGCAGCTGGGCGCAGCTCACCGCCGACCCGAAGCCACACCCGCGCGAGCGTCGAGCCGGTGCCGGCCGCCAGGAC
>JALYMB010000369.1 GCA_030773935.1 Actinomycetota bacterium
TGTGTGATCCGTCCACGGTGAGATGGATCGCCACGGGCTCCTCTCTCGCCGGCGCGATCGTGCCGCGGGCCCCTCCCGGGCCGTCGGTCTCCACCACGACGCGGACATCGGTGTCCTCTCCGATGCCGTAGGTCACGACGTCGCGGCCCGCACGTGCCGCCGCGGCTCGCACGCCCGGGTCGTCGCCGCACGCCACGACCGCCTCCGAGCGACGCATGAACGACGCGAACGCGGCCTCGATCTCGCGCGCCCCCCCGGTGTAGAAATCGACGTGGTCGACCTCGACGTTGGTGACGATGCCGATCGCCGCCCGAGGCAGCAGGAACGACCCGTCGCTCTCATCGGCCTCCGCCACGAACAGGTCGCCGGCTCCGGCGCGCGCGCCGCTGCCGATCTCGTTGAGGTCGCCGCCCACGACGTAGGTGGGCTCCAGGCCGGCGCGTTCCAGGATCATCGCCAGCATCGACGTCGTCGTGGTCTTGCCGTGCGTGCCCGCCACCGCGATCACGCGGTGGCCCTCGCCGGCGGCAGCCAGCAGCTGCGCTCGAGCCCACACGGGGATGCCGCGCTGCCGCGCGGCGAGCAGCTCGGGGTTTCGCTCCCCGATCGCGCTTGAGATCACGACCGCGTCGGGATGGTCGACCTGCTCGGCCCCGTGGCCGACCGACACACGCGCCCCCGCCGCCTGCAGTTCGCGAAGCCCCTTGGAGTCCTTCAGGTCCGAGCCGCTCACCGAGATGCCGCGGGCGAGCAGCAGCTTCGCGAGGTTACGCATGCCGGCGCCACCGATCCCGATCATGTGGATCCGGTGAACGCCGCCCAGCGAGGGGATCTCCAAGGTCGGGATACTGCCGCTCGGTGGCGTGTACACCTCGGCGTCCATCACGCCGCGTCCGTCACGACGGCCGTCAGTCGAGTGGCCGCGTCGGGGGTGGCCCACGCCGCCGCTCGCATCCCCATGTCGTTGCGGCGAACGACGTCATCGGCCAGCCTGACGATCCGCGACGCGAGGTCGTCGGGGCGCAGGTCCGCGTCCATCAGCACCTCGGCGGCGCCGGCGCGACCCAGTTCGCGGGCGTTCGCCTCCTGGTGGTTGGCGGTGGCATGGGGATACGGGATCAGGAGCGACGCCAGGCCACAGACGGCGAGCTCCGCGATGGTCGTCGCGCCGGCGCGCGCCACGACGGCGTCGGCTGCCGCATAGGCGAGCTCCATCCGATCCAGGAAGGGCAGGACCCGCACCCGCAGTGGCATCGCCTGCCCTGCCGGCCCTGCGACCACGTCCACGTGCGCGAGGCCGGTGATGACCACCAGTTGGAGATCTCCTCGATCGCGCAGACGGTCGATCGATCCGGCGATCGTGCGGTTCACGTGCAGCGCGCCCAGGCTGCCGCCGAACACCAGCGTCGTGATGCGGCCCTCCTCCAGGCCCAGCTCGCCCGCCGCCTCCTTCCGCAGTCGATCCCGGTACGCCGGCACCTCGAGGATCCGCCTGCGCACCGGGTTCCCCGTGAGGACGGTCCGGACGCCTCGCGGCATGCGTCCGGCCGCGTCGTGGAACGAAACCGCGACCGCTCGCGCCCGGCGCGCCAGCACCCGGTTGGTCAGGCCCGGCACGGCGTTCTGCTCGTGCAGGATCACCGG
Source organism: Actinomycetota bacterium (assembly GCA_030773935.1). Lineage (GTDB taxonomy): Bacteria > Actinomycetota > UBA4738 > UBA4738 > HRBIN12 > JALYMB01. Next base: position 1,645 of record JALYMB010000369.1, read on the forward strand.
CCTGCCCGCGCCGCGCGCCGCCAGCACCGGCGGGGCGCTCACGTACCCACCCATCCCCACGACGACGTCGGCCGCGGCCACGAGCGGGCGGCACTCCCGCACCGATCGCAGAGCGACGACCGGCGCCCGCAGCGTCGCCATGGACGGGTGCCGCGACAGCGGTGCCGCGTGGATCGGCGTGAACCTGAAGCCGGCCTCCGGCACGAGTCGCGCTTCGAGCCCGGCGGCGGTTCCCAGGAAGTTCACCTCGTGACCGTCGCCCTCCAGTTCCTGCGCCAGGGCGATCGCGGGGAACACGTGGCCCGCGGTGCCGCCCCCGGCGATGACGACCTTCACGACGACGCCGCCGGACGGCTGCGCGAGCGGGTGCGACCGCCCGCGCTGGCGCGCGCGATGCTCGCCTGGACCCCAACGGCTACGAGCGTCACCACGAGTGCCGATCCCCCGAACGACACGAACGGCAGCGGCACGCCGGTGATCGGCATGAGCCCGGTTACCGCGCCGAGGTTCACGATCGCCTGCAGACCGAACCACCCGGTGATCGCGGCAGCCAACAGCCGGCCGAACGTATCGGGCGCTCGCACGGCGATGCGGATCCCCGCGTAGATCAGCAGGCCGAACAGTGCGAGCACGACGAACTCCCCCACCAGCCCGAGCTCCTCGCCCAGGATCGCGAAGATGAAGTCGGTATGCGCGTTCGGCACCGACCCCCACTTCTGCCGGCTGGCTCCGAGGCCGACCCCGAACCACCCACCGGAGCCGAGCGCGATGTACCCCTGGATCAGTTGATATCCGGCGCCGCCCGGATCGGCTCCCGGGTTCGCGTACGCGAAGAGACGGTCCCGCCGGTAGCCCTCGCCGAGGATCAGCGCGATCGACAGCAGGAGTCCGATGGCCCCGCCGGCCGCGAGCCACCGCAGCCGCACGCCCGCCACGAACAGCAGCAGGAAGACGCTCCCGCACAGGACGATCGTGGTGCCGAGGTCCCGCTGCAAGACCACGATGAGGGCCACGACCGCGGTCACCGGCACGATCGGCACCACGACGTGGGCGAGGTCCTCGCGCCGTCTCCACTTCGCGGCCAGCACGGTGGCGGTGAACGCCAGGAGGGAGAGCTTCGCGAGCTCCGAGGGTTGCAAGGACACCGGTCCGATGTACAGCCATCGCGAGGCGCCGTACGCCGCGCGGCCGGCGGTGAGCGCCAGGATCAACAGCACCACCGTGATCGCCAGCAAGGGCACCGACAGCCGCTGCCACATCCGGTACGGCGCACGTGCGACGGCGATCAGTCCCGCCACACCCACGAACGCGTAGATCACCTGGCGGTTGAAGAACATGAAGCTCGATCCCGATTCCGCATACGCCGTGACCGAGCTCGCGGACAGGACCATCACGAGACCGATCATGGTGAGGCCGGCGGCCGGGGTCAGCAGGAGGATCAGACTGGCGCGAACGTGGGCGGCGGCCTTCTGTCGCGAGCCGGGCTCGGGCTGCACCAGACGCAGGG
>JALYMB010000370.1 GCA_030773935.1 Actinomycetota bacterium
CCGACGTCGCGACGATCGCCGTCGATCCAGGCGAGCACGTCGGGCACTGTTCCGGCCATCACCTCGAGGCCGTAGCGATCGATCTCGCGAGCCAGGTTGGGCTGGGTGGCTTGCGAGAAGAACATCCCGCCGTACTCCGCCGTCACTCCGGTGCCCGGGATCTCGCGGTACCACGTGCGACCGCCGATCCGATCGCGCGCCTCCAGGACCACGACGCTGCGCCCCGCTTCCGACAGATCACGCGCCGCCGCGATCCCTGCGAACCCTGCACCGATCACCAACACATCCGGATCCATGGCGCGGGACCCTACCACCCACCGCCCGCCGAGCGATAAGGCGAGAGGTGTCCGGCGTTCGGATGCGGAAGTCCCTGGGGCTGTGTGGGAGTCACCTTCCCGACCGCCGACCGGGGTAGGCTCGACGCATGGACATCTCCACCCTCTGGAAGTTCCTGCACATCGCCTCGATGTTCCTCGCTGTCTCGATCTTCGTCGGCCAGGGGATGCTGTCGGGAGCGGTCGCACGCTCCGGAGACGTCGATGCCCTCCGCCGCGTTCTGGCATCGGAAGACCGGTTCGCGCCGGTCGGCGGCGCGTTCTTCTTGTTGGGGATCGTGTTCGGGTTCCTCACCGCGATCGTTGCCGACTTCGACCTGACGAAGACCTGGCTGCTGATCGCGTACGCCCTCTCCCTGTTCATCCTGGTGAACGGACTCACCTACCACCGCCGGCAGGCCGAGAGGCTCAAGGCGGCGGTGGCGGCGAGCCCCGACGACCGAGCCTCCGGCGAGATCCGCGCGATCGCCGGTGCTCCCAGCGCCGCCGCGATGAACGTGATCGACGGGATCGCGTGGCTCGGGATCATCTACGTGATGGTGGCGAAGCCGTTCAGCTGACGTCCCGCACGATGACGGGACCAAATTGACGAACCACTGACCCATCATCTGCGACCTCGTGCCAGCTCCCGCCGGAGGCCACCGGCCAGCACCCTTCCGTATCCGGCACAAGGAGAGGGAGAATCGCGGTCGGGATGGAACCGACCGACGTTCGCGCGCCCCTGGCCCGTGAAGGCCCCGCGCCGGATCGCGGCGAGCGGCCGACGCGGCTCGCCCGCCTCGCGTGGCCGCTGGGGGCCCTCTGGCTGCTGGCATGGCTGACGGCGGTGGCGCTCGTGGTCGCGAACCGCTCGGCGATCCGGACCGTCGGAGAGGCCGATCCGGTGGACCTGATCCTGCCGATCGGATTCGCCGTCATCGGCACGCTGCTCGCCTCCAGGACTCCGCGCAACCCGACCGGCTGGATCTTCCTGGGCATCGCCCTCATCGGAGCCCTCAGCGGCATCGTGACCCACTACGTGTTCCGGAGCACGCACTTCGCACCCCTGCCGTTCACCGCGTGGGTCGCCTGGCTCCACGACCCGCTGAACTGGCTCGTGTTCCCCGCAGGGCTCGCGACCCTCTTCTTCCTGACGTTCCCCGACGGCCACCTGTCCTCCCGCCGATGGCGGTGGTTGGCGCGGTTCGCGGCCCTGATCGTGGTCGTGGGTCTCGGGTTCCTGATGTTCCAGACCTCGATCCAGCTGGTCGGATCTCCCCCGATCCACAATCCGCTCGGATCCGTCGCCGTGGTGGATATGAACAACGGCACTCCCGGCGTGATCTGGCTCGTGGGGCTCGTGGTGCTCCTGACCGCGATGGTGGGGATCGTGGTCCGCACGCGGCACGCCACGGGCGAGCTCCGCCAACAGCTGCGGTGGCTCGCGTTCGCCTCGGCGCTCACCGCCGCCGCCATGGTCGTGCTGGTCGGCTCGTTCTCCCTCGGCTTCAACCCGCCGGAGGGCGCGTTCGACGCGATCATCGTGCTGGGGTTCGGCATCGCCGTGCCGGCGAGCTGTGGCATCGCGATCCTGAAGCACGGCCTGTACGAGCTCGACGTCGTGATCAGCAAGACGGTCGTGTACGGGGTCATCGCGGCCGTCTTCACCGCCGTGTATCTGGCGATCGTCGTCGGGATCGGGACGGCGATCGGATCGACCCGCAACCCGTTCCTCACCGTGCTCGCCGCCGCGACCATCGCCGTGGCGTTCAATCCCGTCCGCGATCGTGCGAAGCGGTTCGCGAACAAGATGGTCTACGGGAAGCGGGCCTCGCCCTACGAGGTGCTCTCGGAGTTCTCGGAGCGCGTGGCCGGGACGTACTCCGTCGAGGACGTGCTTCCGCGGATGGCGAGCCTGCTCGGGCAGGGGACAGGGGCGCGCGACGCGACCGTGTGGCTTCGCGTCGGCGCCGAGCTCCGGCCCTCGGCGTCGTGGGGTTCGGAGAGGGAGCCGGCGCCGATGCCGATGCACGACGGGGAGCTCCCGCCCATGCCCGACGCTTCGAAGGTCGCCCCGGTCCGCGACCGGGACGAGCTCCTCGGCGCCCTCACGGTCTCGAAACCGCCGAACGATCCCCTCACGGCCGCGGAGGACCGGCTCGTGGACGACCTCGCCGCGCAGGCCGGACTCGTGCTGAAGAACGTCCGGCTCACCGAGGAGCTTCGCGCGAACCTCGAGGAGCTCCGGGCGTCGAGGCAGCGCCTCGTGACCGCGCAGGACGGCGAGCGCCGCCGGATCGAGCGCAACATCCACGACGGCGCGCAACAGCAGCTGGTGGCGCTCGCGGTGCAGACCCGGATGGCCGAGGCCCTCGCCGGGACGGATCCCGACCGCGAGCGCGAGGTCCTGCGCGCGCTGCAGCGAGGCCTCCAGGACGCGCTCGACGATCTCCGGGATCTCGCGCGCGGCATCTATCCGCCGCTGCTCGCCGACCAGGGACTCGGCGCCGCGCTCGATTCCCAGGCCCGCCGCTCGGCGGTGCCGGTGACGATGGAGGCCGAGGGGGTCGAGCGCTATCCCCAGGAAGCGGAGGCGGCCGTGTACTTCTGCTGTCTG
>JALYMB010000371.1 GCA_030773935.1 Actinomycetota bacterium
CCATGGCGACCCAGGTATCGAAGTCGACATCGGACCGACCGCTCACCTGCCAGATGCACGTGATGCCGGGCTTCACCTCCAGGCGGCGGCGCTCCCTGATCCCGTACCGCCCGAACTCTTCGGGCAGCGGCGGGCGCGGCCCGACCAGGCTCATGTCGCCGCGCAGGACGTTCCACAGCTGTGGGAGCTCGTCGAGGGAGCTGCGGCGCAGGAACCGCCCCACCGGCGTCACGCGCGGGTCGTCCCGGATCTTGAAGATGGGCCCCGAGTCGTGGATGTTGAGATGTCCGTGGTGATCGCGGGCGTGTTGAGCTCCGTGACGCATGGATCGGAACTTCACCATCCGGAAGGGTCGCCCACCGCGGCCGACCCGATCGGACACGTACAGCACGGGGCCGATCGAGTTGACCTTCACCGCGAACGCCGCAACGAGCAGGATCGGCGCGAGCAGCACGAGCCCGAGCGTGGCTCCCACGATGTCGACCGCACGCTTCAGGACCCGCTGCCACCATGGCGCAGCCACCAATCCTCGGTGGGGCGCCACGACGCCGAGGACCCTGCGTCGGCCGCCCACGACGGGAGCCGGGCCGCCGAGGTCGACGAGCACATCGCCGGGCGCGGGAGGGTCAACCGGCATCTGATCGTTCATCGAGGGGGACGCATCCTTCTGTTGTGGTCCTGACCTTGGTGCGGTTTATACGCTTCGGATTCCGCTCGGGGAATCGGCCTCGAGCGACTGCCGAGAGCCTACGCCAGGCGGCGTAGTTCCTCCAGCATCTTTCGGTGGTTATCCGGCCGGGCGCGGGATATCTAGCCCGGCGCGTGCAGCTCGGAGAACGCCCGCAGGTCCCGCTGGTGGGCGAAGAAGTGCTGGAAGGCCCCGGCCTCCGAGCCCAGGATCCCGCCCAGGAGCGATCCCAGCGTGGTCCCGGCGTCGTGGCCGGCGTAGGCGGCGGGTTGCGCCCACTCCTCGGCCGTGATGCTCCGGAGGGTAACCACCAGTCGCTGATGCACTTCGTCGAACTGGCTGAGGAGCTCAGGAGCCGAGACCACGGACTTGCGCGCCACCTCGTCGGCGTTCAGGGCATCGCCGCCGGCCAGAGCGAAGGTGTCCTCGATCGCCGCTCGATCCCCCTGGCGCCACTCGTCGACCGAGGTGAGCGCGATCTCCTCCCACGTGGTCAGGTGACCGACAAGGTCCTTGGCCGACCACTCGCCTCCGCCGATCGTGGCGGGCTCCTCCAACTCCTCCACGGAGATCCCGGCCAGGAGCGAGTGCACATCGCGGTGAGCTCTCGCGACGGTCTCGATCGCCTCGTCGGGACTGGGCATCGGCGGGATGCTACCGCTCCTGCGCACGAGTCGGAACCCGTGTGGCATAGTCCGGTCCGCACACGACGACCTGGAGGACCGATGGGCAGGACGATCGCATTCTTCCCCGAGCCCGGCGCCTGGGGACCGACGAACAACTGCGTCACGATCGCGAACGTTCTCGTCGAACGCGGCCACCGGATCGTGTTCGTGGTCGACGAGTCCTTCCGGGGCGAGCTCGACAAGCGCGGGTTCGAGGAGCGGCTGATGCGGATGGCGCCGCCCGAGGAGAACGCCGACCCCACCGCCGACCCGTGGGCGGAGTTCATCCGCGTGACCGCCCCGGAGTTCGCCAAGCCCACGATCGAGCAGATCGAGACCGTTACGAAGCCGATCTGGGAGGCGCTCGTCGCCGGGGAGCGGTACTCGCACGGGCGACTGATGGAGATCTGGGAGGACGTGCACCCCGACGTGGTGTGCACCGACAACGTGACGGGGTACGCGGCGGTGGAGCTCGCCGGGGCTCCCTGGGTGCGGTTCGTCTCCGCCAACCCGCTGGAGATGCGGGACCCGGACCTCCCGCCGCCCCTGTCGGGTCTGCCGGTGGACGATCGGAGCGGGTGGCAGGCGTTCCGTGAGGAGTACCACCGCCAGCATGTCGATCTGCTGGCCGAGCACAACAACTTCCGAGCCTCGGTCGGCGTGGCGGCCTGCCCACCCGACGAGTTCAACACGAACTCCCCCTGGCTCAACATGTACCTGTTCCCTGAGGTCGCCGACTACGCGCGTTCCCGCTCGCTGGATCCCAGCTGGCACCGCCTGAACTCCACGGTGCGCACCTCTGAGGCGCCGTTCGACGTGGACGAGCACCTCCCGGGTGAGAGCAAGGTCGTGTACCTCTCGCTCGGCTCCCTCGGGTGCATGGACGTGGGCCTGATGCAACGGCTGATCGATGCCCTGGCCGCCACCGAACACCGAACGATCGTCTCGATGGGCCCGCTGGAGGACCAGATAAAGCTCGGCCCGAACATGTACGGTGAGCGGTTCCTGCCGCAGCCCTCGATCCTGCCGCAGTGCGACCTGTTGATCACCCACGGCGGCAACAACACCGTGTGCGAGGGATTCCATTTCGGCCTTCCCATGATCGGTCTCCCCCTGTTCTGGGACCAGTACGACAACGCACAGCGGTTGGCGGAGACCGGGTTCGGGGAGCGCCTGTCCACCTACGGCTGGACCCAGGACGAGTTGGTGGGTGCCGTGAACCGCCTGCTGGCCGACGACGCCCTGCGCTCGCGGATGCGGGGTGCCGCCGAGGCGATCCGCGCGGACCCCGGCCACGTGGAGGCGGCCGGTCTGATCGAGAGACTCGCCGATCCGGACGCATGACCACCACGATCCGCCCGCTGACGCCGCTCGACGCGCCGATCTGCGACGCGATCATCGCGAGCCTGCCGTACCACTTCGGCCAGGAGGAGGGACGCCGCGGATGCGCGGCCGCGGTGCGAACCCAACACGGGCTGGTGGCCGAGCGGGACGGCGAGGTCGTCGGCTTCCTCACCGTCGAGCACCGGTTCGACAGCGCGGCGGAGATCACGTGGATGGCGGTGCACGCCGCGCACCGGCGCGGCGGGCTCGGACGAGCCATGATGGATCGCCTCGCCGCCGACCTCAGAGCGCAACACCGCCGGCTGCTGCTCGTCCTCACCGTTTCACCGAGCGACGGGCCCGACAATGTACGACGACGGCTACGCGAGCACCCGAGCCTTCTACGCCGCGAACGGGTTCGCCCTGGCGCGTGACTTCGGCGGGTACTGGGAGGGAGGCGACACCCCGGTCCTGATGATCCGGGTGCTGGACTAGACGCGGGAGGCGATCACCGGCGCGTTCATCTCGTCGAGTTTCGACGCCACCCGGTCCAGCCGCTCCATGTGCGCGAGGATCTCGTCGCGAGCCACCTTCGCCTCGTCGGTGAGGTCGGTGAGCTCGTTGATCCGCCAATGCTTGAGCAGAACGGGCGCGAGCACCTGGTCGTGATGGATCCGGAAGTTGTAGATGCCGGCCACGGCCATGGCCTTGGCCTTCGCGTGGAAACCGGGCATCTCGGCGCCGGGCATCGCGAACCCCTTCACCTGACGGCGGAGCGCGAGCAGCATGTTGGACGGATCGACCTCGAACGCGGCGGCGGCGAGGTCCCGGTAGAAGACGTAGTGGAGGTTCTCGTCGGTGGCGATGCGGGAGCAGATCTTCTCGGCGATCGGGTCCTCCGTCACGATGCCGGTGTTGCGGTGGCTGATCCGTGTGGCCAGCTCCTGCAGGGATGTGAAGACGACCCCGTCCAGAGGTCCGAGCTCCGCGAACTCGGGGTACCACCCCCGCTTGACCATGTCCATCCGGCCGCGCTCCAGAGCCACCGGGTCGATACCGCGTGTCACGGTGAGGTAATCGCGCAGGACGATGGCGTGGCGGCCCTCCTCGGCCACCCATTGCCGGACCCACTCACCCCAGGCCTCCTCGTTCCCGAACGTGGTCCAGATCGCCAGGTTGTAGAAGGGGAGGTTGTCCTCGGTCAGCAGGTTGAGCTCGAGCGCGGTCTGCGCGATGTCGGGGAGCTTGCTGTCCTGCGGCACCCACGGTTCTTCGACGAAGTTCCGACCCCGCTCGTAGGGGATGTACTCATGGGGGAACCACTCGCTCGCCGTGGCGTGATGGCGGTGGAGCCCCTTCTCGACGGAGGGGCGCAGCTCGCGGAGCATCTCGCCGGAGGTAGGGACACGCACAGCGCTCATAGGCAGAACTCCTCATGCGTCTCGAGGACGGGCCGCGGCGGACCGTCCGTCGACCTCGGTGCCAAGATTACCGCGTCCGGACCGCCCGCGGCCGCAACGATCCAGGAGTGGAGGGTGGGCCATCTCGAGCTCACCGGGAACGGCCGGAACCGCAGGTCGCCAAGATAGGCAATCTTGCGCGTGCGCCTGCCGGCGGCGCCATAGGACCATGGCTCAATGGCCCGAAAGACCTCCCCCGCACCCCTGTGGCGAGCACGGATGACCACGGACGAGAGCGAGCGCGGCGCGGTCGCGATCATCGTGACCCTGTGCCTGGTCGCCATCATGGCGATGCTGGTCCTGACGATGGACGTCGGCACCCTGTTGCTCAGCCGGCGCGCGATGGTCAACGCCGCCGACGCCGCGGCCCTGGCCGCCGCCCAATCCTGCGGGCTCCACGCCGGGACCGTGGACGCGAACGGACAGATCATCAAGTACGCCCACGAGAACTCCAGCGGATCCTACGTGGCTGCCGGTTCCCCGACGTACACGCCGAACTGCGACGCAACCTCGGGCAGCGTCACGATTCGTCTGAAGACCCAAGAGTCGCTGGCGTTCGCTCCGGTGCTGGGCTTCTCCGACCAGGCGACCGTCGGCACCGTCGCCACCGCCGTCTGGGGTGGAGCTGGCAGCACCGAGCACGTGGCACCGTTGATGCTCAGCGCCACACGGCTCACCAATTGTCAGATCCCACCGCCGCCGAACGTGCCGTTCACGCCGAAGATCTGCTCGTTCTGGTGGAACAACGGGAACGGCGGCCCCCCCTCGGGAACGGCGCTGGACAACGCCGAGTGGGGAACGCTCGACCTCAACAACTGGAACGTGCAGCCGGCCGCCCACTGCAGCTCCTCCACCCCGCCGGACTTCGACCAGTGGATGTTCCAGGGCTTCGCCGGCCCCCTGCCGGTCAACCCCCTGCCGGCCCCCACGTACGTGTGCCGCGGCCAGGGGAACTTCGGAGCAAGCCTGGACAAGAAGTTGCAGGACGCGCGCGACCAGGGGCTGCACCTGGTTTTCCCGGTGAACGATCCGTCCAAGCAGATCGACAAGTACGGGATCATCTGCACGCCGACCACGCCGGGCTGCTCCACCGATAAGTACGACATCATCGGGTTCGCATACCTCGTGATCGTCAACGTATACAAGGGGAACACGCCGGAGGCGATGACGTACTGCGTCTCCCGCATCCCGGGGGCGGAGGCCAAGGCAACCGCGCGGTGCATGGTGGCTCGTTGGGACGGGTACACGGCCGGCGGCATCAACCCCAACGGTGGCGTGAACTTCGGTCTCATCGCCGTGAAGCTGAGCGGATAGCGCCGAGCGGGCGATGGGGGAACCCAGGAGCCCGGACATCGGTCCGTGAGGCATGATGCTCGGCATGACGCGGGCGCTGCCGACGCTCCTGACGCTGGTGCTGGTCGGGTGTTCGACGTCGGTGGGTGGGACCGGCGGTGCGGGCGGTTCCCCACGAGCCGCCGGCTCGACCGCCGGTTCGTCGGCGAGCGACGTCGCCACCGCCGCACCGCTCCCTCGGTGGGGGATCCATGTGATCGGTCCCGACCTCCGCGAAGAGCTCGTGGGTCGCAACTGGCACCCAGGGTGCCCGGTCGGGCTCGGCGACCTCCGCGAGGTGACCGTTCGGTACGTGGACTTCCACGGCGACGTCCGGTCGGGTCCGCTGATCGTCGCTCGATCCGTCGCCGCCGACGTCCTGTGGGTGTTCCGACGGCTGTTCCGGCAGGGGTTCGAGATCAAGCACGTGGCGATCCCCGGCAAGTGGCACCCGACGCGCCCGTCCGACTACCTCACCACCCGGAGCGTCACCGCCGGCTTCAACTGCCGCCCCGTGACCGAGGGCACGGCGTTCTCCCAGCACTCGTACGGATGGGCGATCGACATCAACCCGCTCCAGAACCCCTACGTGCGTGGAGACGGCTCGGTGCTGCGGCGCGCGGCGAAGGCCTACCTGGATCGTTCGCAGGACCTGCCGGGCATGATCCATCCAGGTGACGTCGTGGTGCGCTCCTTCGCGCGGATCGGCTGGGGCTGGGGCGGCGACTGGCACACCATGAAGGACTACATGCACTTCTCGTTGACGGGAAAATAGCAGGTAGATGACCTACATGCACGGTCTGTGGGGACACGACGTCCCCCTCCGTGTCCCCATAGGCACGATCCGCTCCCTCCCGACCGCTGCGGCTCGCTGGCCGCCGCCGGCTAGGGCCGCTCGGGAAGACCTCTTACGCGCGCGACCGTAGATCTGGTTCGGGTTGTCTCGTGGACTCCGCGTTGTTGAGGTAGGTCATCATCGCGGGGTGCGTCGCGGACGCGCAGAGCATGTCGCTGAACTTTTCGAGCGCGTGCGCGCCGATCACCCGGCGGTCGTAGTTCGGCCTGCTCAGGGTAGGTAACCAACGCCAACGAGCTGCCCCTCGGCGACCGCGCGTCGAGCGGAGTACGCTGCGTTTCACATGCGTTTCCTGGTCCTCGGACCTCTCGAGGTCGTCGGGGAAGACGGGGTTCACCTTCCGATCGCCGGATCGAAGGAGCGCACGATCCTCGCCTGCCTCATCGCCCGCGCAGGTTTGGTCGTGTCCATCGACGACCTGATCGACGAACTGTGGGGCGAGCGGCCACCGAGGACGGCCGAGAAAACGCTCGGCTCATACATCTCGAGGCTTCGCCGCGCCGTCGAACCGGGACGGGCCGGTTCCCAACGTGACCTGATCGTCACCCGCGGCGATGGGTACCAGCTGCAGGTGGCCGACGACGAGGTCGACGCCATCCGATTCGAAGATCTGGCCGCGGGCGGGCGCCGGCTCCTCGCGGCCGGCGACATGAAGGGGGCCGCTTCGACCCTCGACGAGGCACTCGGGGTCTGGCGTGGGGACGCCTACCAGGGGCTCCGGTACACGGGCTTCGGTGCATCGGAAGCAGACCGGCTCGATGAGCTTCGGCGTTCCGCCGTCGAGGACCGCGTGGAGGCTCGGCTCGTGTTCGCGGCGGACGGCACGCTGGTTGCAGAGTTGGAGGGACTGGTGCGCGAGGCGCCGCTGCGAGAGCGGCGGTGGGGCCAGCTGATGGTGGCGCTGTATCGCGTCGGCCGACAGGCAGAGGCGCTCGACGCCTACCGGCGCGCCAGGGAGGTCCTCGTGAACGAGCTCGGAATCGAGCCGGGTCCGGACCTGCAGCGGATCCAAGCCGCCATCCTTCAGCAGGATCCGGCGATCGGTCAGGGCACGGCGATCCCGGCAGCGCGAGCCGACGTGTGCCCGTACAAGGGACTCGCACGGTTCGAGCGGGTGGACGCTGACTTCTTCTTCGGCCGAGAGAACTCCGTCACAGAAGGGATCGCGCGCCTCGTCGGCGGGGATTTCCTCGGTTTGGTCGGGGCGTCCGGCAGCGGGAAGTCCTCCCTGCTCCGCGCGGGGATCCTGCACGCCCTCGAGGGTGGTGCCGTGCCCGGGAGTGACCGCTGGACGTACGCGATCTTCCGCCCCGGCCGCCACCCACTCGAGTCGCTCACGCAGGCGCTCCCACCTGTTGCGGCCGGCCCCGCCCCGGCAGACATCGGGCAGGTGCTGCTGTCGTTGGCGACGTCGTCCGAGGACGGCCGCTTCGTGATCGCGGTCGACCAGTTCGAAGAGGTCTTCACGGCGTGCGACGAGGACGAGGAGCGCAGGGCGTTCCTCGACGCGATCACCGAGCCGGCGCTCATGCGCGACGGGCGGGTCACGCTTCTCCTGGCGATGCGTGCGGATCTCTACGGCCGTTGCGCGGAGCATCGCGGTCTCGCGTCGCTGCTGGCGACGAGCCAGCTGCTCGTCGGGCCGATGAGCTCGGAGGAGCTGCGCCGCGCCATCGAGCTTCCGGCCGAGCGCGCGGAGTTGCGCGTCGAACCGGAGCTCGCTGCGGCGCTCGTCCAGGACGTCGGCGGCCGACCGGGAGGCCTCCCGCTGCTCTCGACCGCCCTGCTCGAGCTCTGGCAGCGGAGGCGCGACGGGACCCTGCGGCTCGACGAGTATCGGCGTTCGGGCGGTGTGGACGCC
>JALYMB010000372.1 GCA_030773935.1 Actinomycetota bacterium
CCGCCGCACGGCGGGGTCGGCGCCGGCGCGTCGGTCACGACCGCGACGGCCTCGATCCGGCGTTCCCCGGCCGCCACCATGGCCGCCACTGCGTTCCGCTCGGCGCAGACGCTGATGGGGTAGCTCGCGTTCTCCACGTTCACGCCGGTGAACACCCGGCCGCCGGCCAGCAGCGCGGCGCCCACCAGGAACCCGCTGTACGGGGCGTACGCCTGTTCGCGGACGGCTCGCGCCGCCTCGACCAGACCCTCGAGGGAGGCGTCGTCGGGTGCGGGCCGGTCCTCCGACGACCGCCGGAGCTCACTCACGACCGACCTCCGCCTCCGCCGGTGTCACGTCTGGGTCGGCCGCGGGGAGCCGGGTGATCAGCACCTTGGCGATCCGCCTGCCGTGCACCTCCTCGGCGGTGAACTTGAGTCCCTGCCAGTCCTTCTGATCGCCGTCGTCGGGGATCCGCCCGAACAGGTCCAGCACGAACCCACCGATCGTGTCCCACTCCTGGTCCGGCAGCTCCACCTCCAGCAGCTCGTTCACGTCATCGATCGAGGCCTTGCCGCTGACGCGGAAGATGCCCGGCTCGATCTCCACGAGCTCGGGCTCCTCCTTGTCGTACTCGTCGGTGATCTCGCCCACGAGCTCCTCCAGGAGATCCTCCAACGTCACCAATCCGCTCACGGAGCCGTATTCGTCGGTCACCAGTGCGATGTGGAACTTCTCCTTCTGCATCTCGCGCAGCAGGTCGGCGATCTTCTTCGTCTCCGGGACGTAGTGCGCCTCGCGCACGACCTCGGCAAGGGGACTGTCGTGCTTGCCCTGGTGGATCGCCTTCAGGACGTCCTTCGCGTAGCAGATGCCTACGACGTTGTCGAGGTCCTCGTGGAACACGGGCACGCGCGAGTAGCCGTGGGTGAGCACCAGCGCCTGCACGTCGCGCAGGGCCTTGTCGTCCTCCACCGCGACGATGTCGGGTCGCGGCACCATCACCTCGCGCACGATCGTGTCGCCGAACTCGAAGATCGAGTGGATCAGGTCCCGCTCCCCGACCTCGATCTGTTCCTCGTCGGAGGCCACCTCGGCGTAGGCGCGGATCTCCTGCTCGGTGATGAAGGGGCCCTCCTTCAGGCCCTTGCCGGGCATGATGATGTTGGCGAGCTTCAGCAACAGCCTCGCGAACGGGCCCAGGAGCCCGCCGATCAAGGACAGGAGCGGTGCTACGCGAAGGGCCACCCGGTCGGTCTGCTGGATCGCGAACGTCTTGGGCGTCACCTCCGCGAACACGAACAGCAGCAGCGTCATCGCGACCGTTGAGACGATCTCCCCCGCAGTGTGGAAGTGCCGCACCGCAAGCGACGTGGCGATCGTCGTGCCGCCGATCGTGGCCAGCAGCGTGATGAGCAGCACCACGTTCAGGTAGGGCGCCGGGTTCTCCACGATCTTCAGGAGCCGCTCGGCGGAGCGTGACTTCTGCTCCTCCACAAGCCGGAGCGCCCGCACACGGTTCGTGCGCGTGAGCGCCACCTCGGAGGCCGCCATCACGGCCACCACGCCGATCAGCACCAGGACGATGGCGATCTCGAACCAGTCGGTGCTGGTCACCGCGTGCGCACCCCGCTGTGTCGCTCCTGCCGGCTCCACATCTCCGCCCGCTCGTCCTTGGTCTCGTGGTCGTACCCCAGGAGGTGCAGGATCCCGTGCACCAACAGCAGCCGGAGCTCCGCCGGCGGGTCGTCCGGATTGTTTCGCGCGGCTACCGCCGGCGCGATCACGACGTCCCCCAGGACCCGCACGCCGTCGTGCTCCCGGTCGTCCATCGGGAAGCTCAGCACGTCGGTGGGGCCGGGCTCGTCCATGTAACGGACGTGCAGCCCGGCCATCTCCTCGTCGTCCACGAACGAGAGGGAGAGCTCGGCACGGGCGTGCCCCTCGGCACGAAGGGTCTCCCGGGCGAGCGCGACGAGGCCGCGCCCGTCGACCGGCAGGGTCTGCCGGTCGGAGACCAGGATCGCGGGTTGCCCGGGGTCGTCGGTCATGCTTGGAAGCGTGCCACGTCAGCCCTCGGCACGCGAACGACGCTGTTCGCCGAAGATCCGGTACGCCTCCACGATGTCCTGCACGATCTTGTGCCGGACCACGTCCCGGGCGCCCAGGTGGCAGAAGTTGACGCCCTCGATGCCGGCGAGGATCTCCTCGACCACGTGCAGGCCCGACGACTGGCCGTTAGGCAGGTCCACCTGCGTGGCGTCGCCGTTCACCACCGCCTTGGACCCGAACCCGATCCGCGTCAGGAACATCTTCATCTGTTCGGGCGTGGTGTTCTGCGCCTCGTCCAGGATGATGAACGCGTCGTTCAGGGTGCGACCGCGCATGTAGGCGAGCGGCGCCACCTCGACGGTCCCCCGCTCCATCAGTCGCGGCAGGGTGTCGGCCCCCGTCATCTCGAACAGGGCGTCGTAGAGCGGACGCATGTACGGGTCGATCTTCTCCGACAACGTCCCGGGCAGATAGCCCAGGCGCTCGCCGGCCTCGACGGCGGGACGCGTGAGGATCAGCCGTGACACCTGGTGGTCCTGCAGGGCACGCACCGCCGTCGCCACGGCGAGATAGGTCTTGCCCGTCCCCGCCGGACCGATCGCGAAGGTCAGGGTGTTGGAGCGGATCGCGTCCACGTACCGCTTCTGTCCCATGGTCTTGGGGCTGACGCCCTTCCCGCGCGCCGTGAGCAAGCGGTCGCCGAGCACCTCGCTGGGACGTGCCTCGTTGCCCCTGATCAGGTCGATCGTGTGGCCGACGGAGGACGCCGTCAGCTCGTGGCCGTCCTCGAGCAGGATCAGGAGCTCCTCGAACAGGTGCGCGACGTGCTCGGCCTCGTCGGCGGGACCACGGATCGTGATCTCGTTGCCGCGCACGAGGATCTGGGACTCGAAGGCATCCTCGATGATCTTCAGGAAGGTGTCGCGCTGGCCGAGGAGGGCCACCATCGGCTGGCTTCCGGGAACGAGGATCTTGACTTGGGTGGTGGGGACGGCCAAACGGCGTTCCTGGGGGTTGCCCCCCTCTCCTCTCCTCGACGCTGGCCGCGATGCCGCGGCCCGATACCTCCCCGTGATTCTACCCGGGCGGCCACGCCATCCGTCGGCCACCCAGGAGGTGGACGTGCAGGTGGAACACGGACTGGCCCGCGTCGGGGCCCACGTTGGTCACCAGTCTCCAGCCGTCGTCGAGGCCCTCGGTGTGCGCCAGGTGGGTGGCCGCCTGGGCCAGATCGGCCAGCATCCCGCCGTGGCGCTCCTCGACGTCGGCGATCGACTCGAGGTGCTCCTTGGAGATCAGCAGGATGTGGGTCGGGGCCTTCGGTTCCAGGTCCCGGAACGCCACGACCTTGTCCGTCTCGTGCAGGATGTCGGCCGGGATCTCGTGAACCGCGATCCGGCAGAAGACGCAGTCGGTCGAGAGCACGTCGCTCATCGGCGGCAGCCTACCCCGAACGTCGAGTGGAACCGATACGGTGGGGGTAGGTGATCCGCACATATCGCCCGCTCGCGACCCGGCACCCGGCCGGTCCCGGCACGCGCAGCGAAGGAGACGATCGATCGATGACCCGCAGCCGCCGCTACCTGACGGTGCTCCTGACGGTGGTGCTCACCTCGGCGTTGGGGTCGCTGCAGGCAGGCGCGGCCGAGCCGAGCGTGTCCCGCGCGCGCTCCATCTCCGTGGCGCCCCCCGGGTCCACTCCGGCGCTGATCGAGGCGGCCGTCGCACGCGGGACGAT
>JALYMB010000373.1 GCA_030773935.1 Actinomycetota bacterium
GCCAGGTGCTGGGCATCTCGACCTGAGGCGGCGGGCCCGGAGCTCCGCCACACCTATCCTTGCGCCCATGACGGCCCGAGGATGCCCGTGCTCGAGCTGATCGACCTCGCCCGCAGTTTCGACGGCACGGTCGCGCTGGACGGCGTCTCTTTCTCGGCGGCCCCCGGCACGATCGTGGGATTCGTCGGCCGCAACGGAGCGGGGAAGACCACGGCGATGCGCATCGCGTTGGGCGTGCTGGAGGCCGATCGCGGCGAGGTGCGCTGGCGGGGGCGCCCCGTGGACGCGGCCGCCCGGCGGCGGTTCGGCTACATGCCCGAGGAGCGTGGGCTGTATCCGAAGATGCGCGTGCACGAGCAGCTCGTGTACTTCGGACGCCTCCACGGCCTGTCCAAGCGCCGCGCGAAGGAGCGTGCGCGCGAGACCGTCGAGATGCTCGGGGTCGGTGACCGCGCGAACGACCGTGTGGAGGCGCTGTCGCTGGGCAACCAGCAGCGCGTGCAGCTGGCGGCCGCGCTGGTGCACCGGCCCGAGGTCCTGGTCCTGGACGAGCCGTTCTCCGGCCTGGATCCCGTCGGCTCCGACGCCCTTGCCGAGATCCTGCGTGGCGAGGCCGCGCGCGGCGTACCGGTGCTGTTCTCGAGCCATCAGCTGGAGCTGGTCGAGCGCCTCTGCGACGAGGTCGTCCTCATCGATGAGGGGCGGATCGTCGCGAAGGGACCGATCGCGGAGCTGCGCGACTCTCGGCGCCGCCGGCTGTTCCGGCTGGAGGTCTCGAGCCCGGACGCCGGGTGGTGGGAGGCCTTGCCGGGGGTCGAGCTGGAGCGGATCCTCCCCGACGGCGGCCTGATCCTGGAGCTCGCCGAGGATTTCGATGCGCAGCGGCTGCTGGACGTCGCTCGCAGCATGGGCGACGTGACCCATTTCAGCGATGTCCAGCCCACGCTCGCCGAGCTGTTCCGGGAGGTGGTGCGGGCATGAGAGCGCGGGACACCGATCGGGGCGCGTGGATCCTGGTGACCCGGCGGGAGTTCTGGGTGCGCCTGCGCGACAGAGGGTTCCTGATCTCCACCGCGATCACGGTCACCGTGCTGTCGGTGTTCATCCTCGCGAACGCGGCGGTGGGGGACAGGAGACCACAGTTCCGCGTGGCTGTCGTCGGGGTCGAGGGCCTCGCCTTCGGCCAACGAGCGGTCGACGTCGCGGACGTCGGCGGCGTGGACCTCACGATCGTGCCGGCCGACACCGACACGCAGGCGCAACAGCTGGTGCAGCAGGACATCGTGGACGGCGCCGTCGTGGCCGGGCAACTGGTGACGAGGTCGAAGCCGCCGGGCCAGTTGGAGGCCGTCGTGCAGGAGGCTCTCCGCCGGGACCTGGTCCGGGGACAGCTGTCCGCGCAGGGCCTCACGCGATCTCAGATCGACAGCGCTCTGGATGCGCAGCCGCAGGCGCCACGTTCGCTCGTCAAGGACCAGGAAGAGCAGGCACAGCGCGAGATCAACTCCTCGGTAGTGCTGGTGGCCGTGATCCTGCTGTACGGCCAGCTGTTCGGCTACGGGGTGTGGGTCGCCTCCGGCGTCGTGGAGGAGAAATCCACGCGCGTGGTCGAGGTGCTGCTGGGTGCGATCCGGGCCCGGCATCTGATGGCGGGCAAGGTGATCGGGATCGGCCTGCTGGGGCTGCTCCAGCTCACCTTCATCGGGGGGACGGCGGTGGCGATCTCGCTCCTGGCGGGTTCGCTGAAGGTGCCGAGCGAGGCGATCTGGACCGTGTTCGTGGCGCTCGCATGGTTCGCGATGGGATTCGCCTTCTACGCATCGTTGTTCGCGGTGGCGGGCTCGCTGGTCTCGCGCATGGAGGAACTCCAGAACGCGATCGTGCCGCTGAACCTGCTGATCCTTGGATCGTTCTTCGTCTCGATCGCCGCCGCGAACGATCCGACGTCCCCGATCGCACGGATCGCCTCGATCGTGCCGTTGTCCTCGGCGCTCGCGATGCCGCCCCGGATCGCGCTGGGCGCGGCCTCCGTCACGGAGGTGCTGGTGTCGATCGGACTCCTGGTGGGCGCGACCGCTATCGCGATCCCGCTCGCTGGACGCCTGTACTCCGGGGCGATCCTTCGCATCGGCGCGCGGGTGAAGCTCCGCGACGCGTGGCGTGCCGTCCACTGAGGAACGCCGGGCGCCGTACGCTTGGCGGATGGCCGGGTGGAGCGTGAGCAACGTCCGACACGCGATCGGGGTGGTTCGCCAGGGGCGCAATCCGGCGGCGGCCGTCTACGACAGCCTGGGCGCCGACTTCTTCCTGGCGCTCGCGCCCGGCTGGCTGAACCTGGGCCTGTGGGAGGG
>JALYMB010000374.1 GCA_030773935.1 Actinomycetota bacterium
GGCGAACGCACCGGCGGCGATGAACACGGCGAACGCCACGACGCCGGCGACTAGCCGTTGCCGCTCATCGGCGGGCAGCTCGCGACGAGGCCCGGCCTCCGCACGCTCACGGACGCCGTCGGGCATCTCCTCGCGGCGGAGCTTCTTCAGCTCGTCCTGCCAGCGTTCGGGCATCAGACCTCCTCGGCGCCGAGCAGCTCGCGCAGGCGCGTGCGGCCGCGGTGCAGGTGCACACGGACGGTGGGGGCGGCGATGCCCATGCGGCGCGCGACCTCGTCGACGGGCAGGTCGGCCTCGTACCGCAACACGATGGCGGCCCGCTGGTTCGGGCTGAGCTGGCGCAGCGCGCGCAGTAGCTCGCCCGTACCGGCGGGGTCCTCGACGCCGGCATCCACGGCGACCCCGCGCCGCACGTCGCGCTTCAGCTCGTCGCGCGCGATGCGGAACGCGGTCCGGTAGATCCATGCGATCGGGTCGCGGATGCCGGGGGCGTGTTGCAGCGCGCGAGCAAACGCCTCGGCGACGGCCTCCTCCGCGATGTCACGGCGGCCGCCGGTGAACGCGACCATCGTGCGCCAGAGTCCCGGGCCGTCCTCACGGAACAGCCGGTCGAAGTCGTGCTCGCGTTCCACCGGAGCCCCGACGTCCTCCATCCGCTGCATCATCGTCGCCACATCCATCGCCTGCATCCCGGGGATAGAGGGCTCGGCAGGTCCGGGCGTTTACGACGCGCCTAGAATCCGCCCATGGGCGACAGCTACCGGATCGGGGAGGCGGCCGAGATCCTGGGCGTCAGGGTGGAGACCCTCCGACGGTGGGAGCGCGACGGCAAGCTGCGGACCACCCGCACCTCGGGGAAGCAGCGCCGGGTGCCGGCCGCCGAGGTGGCGCGCCTGATCGCCGGCAAACAGCAGAGGCAGCCGATCGCGGCCGCGAGCGCCCGCAACCGCTTCCCCGGCATCATCACCGACGTGAAGGTGGACGGCCTCGCCGCCACGGTGGAGATCCAGGCCGGCCCGAACCGCGTCCTAGCGTTCATCACGCGCGAGGCCGCCGAGGAGATGGGTCTTCGGCCCGGCATGGAGGCCGTCGCCACGGTGAAGGCCACCAGCGTGATGGTGAACCTGCCCGAGTAGTCTGCGTCAGCCCTCGACGCCGATCATCACGTCGGTCGCCTTGACGATCACCGTCACGGTGGCGCCGGCTTCGAGACCCAGACGCTCCGCCGAGTCCTTGGTGATGGCCGCGACGATCTGCTGACCGTTCACGTCCACGACCACCTCCGCCATCACCGCGCCGATCGTCACCGCGGTCACGGTGCCCGGCAGCTGGTTCCTCGCGCTCGTCCGCATCGGACTCCCCTCCGCTCGATGGATCCGCTCGAGCATACCGGGGTGGCCCATCCAGCGTGTCCGGCTCCTTCACCTCCAGCTTTATCTGGTTATCGATGCCCGGAAAGCTGCTATCGTGACTCACTTCCGTGTGCCGAGAGGGAGATTCGGGATGAAGCGGATCGCGATCCTGGGAGCGTGCGCCGTCCTCGTGCTGGCCGGCTGTTCCAGCGACACCTCCAGCACCGTCGGAGGATCCTCGTCCGCGCCGGCCGCCACCGAGCTCACCGTGTTCGCGGGCTCCTCGCTCACGAAGGGATTCACCGCGCTGGGCGCCGACTTCGAGACGGCACACCCGGGTGTCACCGTGACCTTCAACTTCGGGCCCTCGGACGGCCTGGCGGCGCAGATCGAGTCCGAGGGGGGCGCCGACGTCTTCGCCTCGGCCAGCGGGACGTGGATGGACGACGTCGAGGGCAAGACCGGCGTTACCGGCCGCACGGACTTCGTGACGAACAAGCTCGTCCTCATCACACCGCCTGACGATCCGGCCCGCATCACGAGCCTCGAGGACCTCGCGAACGACGGCGTGCAGGTCGTGCTGGCGGCCGAGGGCGTGCCGGTCGGCGACTACGCACGCGAGTGCCTGAAGAACGCCAAGATCGACGACGCCGTCCTCGCGAACATCGTGTCGAACGCCGAGGACGACGCGGCCGTCGTCGCGACGATCGCCTCGGGCGAGGCCGACACCGGCATCGTGTACGTCTCGGACGTGTCCTCGGAGGTGGCGGCCGACGTCCGATCCGTCGAGATCCCCGACGACGTGAACGTGATCGCCTCCTACCCGATCGCGGTCGTGAAGGACTCGCCGAACGCCGGCCTCGCCCAGGAGTGGGTCGACTACGTCACGACCGGCCCTGGTCAGGCGAGGCTGGTGGAGGAGTTCGGCTTCCTGCCTGCCGCCTGACGGGAGACACTTCCCCCCATGATCGGGTCCTCGCGCACGAGATCCACCCCGACGGTCATCGGGGTGTTCGCGGTCGCCGGCGCCGCGTTCGTGATCGTGCCGTTGCTGGCGCTCGTGGTGCGGGCACCGTGGTCGGACGCGTGGTCGCTGATCACGACCGGGTCCGCGGCCACGGCGCTGCGGCTGTCGATCGTCGTCTCCGTCCTCGCGGCGGCACTGTCGGTGCTCCTCGGAGCGCCGCTGGGATGGATCCTGGCGCGTGCGAGCTTCCCGGGCCGGTCGGTGCTTCGCGCACTCGTGATCCTGCCGCTGGTGCTGCCTCCGGTCGTCGCCGGCATCGGCCTGCTGGCCGCGCTCGGGCGGCGAGGACTGATCGGCCGTCTCTTGTATGCGGCCGGGATCCAGCTCACGTTCAGCACGGCCGGCGCGGTCGTCGCCGCCACCTTCGTGTCGATGCCGCTGGTCGTGATCGCCGTCGAGGCGGGGCTCCGCTCCCTCGACGACCGGCTCGAGGGCGCGGCAGCCACGCTCGGCGCCTCCCCGGGGTTCCGGCTGCGGCACGTGGTGCTCCCGCTCTTGCGGCCACAGCTGGTGGCCGGCGCGGTCCTGGCGTGGGCGCGAGCGCTCGGCGAGTTCGGCGCCACGATCACGTTCGCCGGCAACCTGCAGGGCCGGACGCAGACCCTGCCCCTCGCCGTCTTCGAGGCCCGACAGACCGACCCCGGCGCCGCCATCGTGATCTCGTTGCTGCTCGTGGCGGTCTCCGTCGGCGTCCTGATCGCGATGCGAGATCGGCTGTTGGCCCGATGAGCCTCGAGGTCGACGTCCACGTGCGGGCCGGCGGGTTCGCCGTCGAGGCCGCGTTCTCGGCCGGGACCGGCACCGTCGCGCTCCTCGGCCCCAACGGCGCCGGCAAGTCCACGCTCGTCGGTACGATCGCGGGTCTGCGCGCGCCCGACGGTGGCCTCATCACGCTGGACGGCCGGGTCCTCGACGACGCGGCCGGCGGTGTACACGTGGCGCCCGAGGATCGCCACCTCGGCGTCGTGTTTCAGGATCGACTGCTATTCCCGCACCTGTCGGCGCTCGACAACGTGGCGTTTCCGCTGCGCGCGACGGGGGCGTCTCGGGCCACCGCGCGCGAGGGGGCGACGCGGCAGCTCGCGCGGACGGCGCCCGACGTCCGGACCGATGCCCGGCCGGCCGTCTTGTCC
>JALYMB010000375.1 GCA_030773935.1 Actinomycetota bacterium
CCGACCTCGAGGCGTTGACGGACGAGCTCGCGCGGCTCCACGCCGCGACCTGATCCCTGCGAGGACCCGGTTCGGCGCCCGGCCTACACGGGGGGAACGGTGGGATGAAGCTGCTGCAGGCCGAACCAGACCTCGATCGCGTTCAGGAGACCGAGGTGCCCGTACATCGTCGCGTCCGGCCCCGTGTTGACGTTCGGCCCGGTCACGAGCGTCAGCACCCGCCCGCCGCCCCCCAGCTTGCTGGATCCCTCGTCGAAGGTGAGGATCACGGTGACGTCGTTGGCGGTGTTCGCGTCGTTGTTCAGGGCGAGCAGGGGCGGCAGGTTCTGGCTGAGCCACGTGTCGCCCTGGCACACCTCGCGGAGCGTGGCGGTCGCTTGCTGACACGGAGCCTTGTTCTGGTCGCTGTGCATGTCGTTGTACTTGTTCGGCGTGATCCAGCTGAACCGCGGCAGCGTCCCGGCCTGCAGATCCGACGTGAACTGCGTGAACGGAACGTCGTTCGCCGCGCAGCTGCCGCCGGTCAGATTCGCGTAGTACGGGGGCGGGTTGTGCCGCACCAAGTAGGCCCCCTGATTCGAGGGGTAGCAGGGCGAGGGCATGCTCTCCTGGTACGCCGTCCACGACTTGCCTGCGGTGTCCATCTGATGGAAGAGGTTCTCCTGGTTGTCGAAACCGACGGGGCAGTTGTCCAGGACGCAGCCCGCCGAGCCCGCCGAGCTGAGGGCCAGGTAGTTGGGCAGGCTCGGGTGCTCCTCGGCGTAGTACTTGGTGAACACGCGGGAGGTCGGGATCAGGGTGTTGTTGATGTACGGCGCCGCCGGGCTGCCGACCACGCTCCCATACTCCTTGTTCTCCATCACGATGATGACCAGGTGATTCGTCGGGGTCCCGAGGGCCGAGGAGGGTGCCGATCCGCCGAACATGGCCACGCCGAAGGCCAGCAGGGCGGCGATAGCGGTCCCGAGGCGGGGGATCGAGGGGCGAGACACACCGGGATTATCCACCGCGCCCCCTCGCCCGTCAGTAGGGCGTTCGGTCCGCCATGGCCGTCTCCGGGCGCATCGGAGAGGATGCCAGGCACGGACCGACCCCCGGGCTCGACCCGGAAAGTTTTGGCCAAAGAGATTCCGGGTTTTGCTGTAGGTACCTCGGGGAAAGGCCGTAGACTCCGGGGGCAACTCGGGGCGTGGGTCAAGAGAGGGACACGGGATGATCAAGAGGGCGCTGGTGATGCTGCTCGCGTGCGCGGCGGTGAGCGCGAGCGCGATCGCACTGGCCCTGCCGGCGACGACTCCCGATGCAACCCTCGGCACCGACGGCACGGTCCGGGCCCTGCTGCAGGTGGGCGGCGTGATGTGGGTGGGCGGCCAGTTCAGCGCGACCTCGGATGGACAGGCGGGGCTGTCCAACATCGTGGGCCTCGACGTGTCGACCGGCCAGCGCGCCGCGTCCGTCGTGGACGTGCCGAAGCTGACGGGATCTGGCAGCATCGTCTACGACCTCAGCACCGACGGCACCAACGTGTATGCCGCCGGGAAGTTCACGGCGGCGAACGGCGCGAAGAACCTGGTGGCCTTCAACGCCGTTACCGGCACCCTCACGCAGAAGTTCATCGCTCCCGCCTTGAAGTCGGCCCTGTACGACAACGGACGCGTGCTGGGAGGCAGCAGCATGCTTCAGGCGTGGTTGCCGGCGGGCGGCAAGGACCCGTCGTGGGACGTGACGACGCTGCACATCGACGCGAGCCTGCGCGCCCACACGACGACACCCGCGTACCGCGACGTGAAGCCCGCACCGGGCGGCGGCTACTTCGCAGCGTGCCAGTGCGACTCGCTCACCGACGGCGGCACCACGTACCAGACCAAGGCGATCGTGCGACTGAACGCCGACGGGAGTTACGACGGCTCCTGGAAGCCCGGTGGTGACAACCCGCTCCCGGTCAATAGCGCTGCGTTCGGCATCGACGTGTTCGTGGACACCGATGGCGTGCTGCTCGCCGCCGGCGGCTCCGATTTCACCGACAAGTACAACCTGGTCACCGGCCAGAAGATGTGGAGGACCGACACGAACGGCTCGTCGCAGGCGGTCACCCGGTTCAACGATGCGCAGGGCTCGAACTACTTCGTGGGGGGCCATTACCGCTGCCTGTCCGGGACCGCGAGCGCCGGCAACCAGACCGACGTCTTCCATCCGCGCCTGTCGGCCCTCGGGCTCAACGGTGTGCTCGATCAGTCGTGGACCGTGCCGATCACGCCGACCTACAACGCCGTGTGGGTGGTCGCGCAGGACAGCCTGGGCCGTCTGTGGATCGGTGGCGAGTTCAAGAAGGTGGGCGGCAACTGGTCCGGGGACGCCACCAACACCTGTGACAGCGGCAGACCGACCGCGAAGAACCAGACCTCTCAGACCTATCTCGCGCGGTTCTCAGCGGGGAGCTGACTCAGACCGTCGCCCAATCGGCGACCACCGGATGGTCGACCGTGGACGGACCCACCTGCGCCGCGCCCCCCGGTGAGCCGAGGCCGGCGACGGTATCGCTGAAGTACTCCGCGTTGACGGCGACGAACTGCTTCCACTCTGCGGGCACGTCGTCCTCGGTGAAGATGGCCGTCACGGGGCACACCGGCACGCAGGCATCGCAGTCCACGCACTCGTCGGGCTGGATGTAGAGCATCCGCGGACCCTCGTAGATGCAGTCGACGGGACACTCGTCCACGCAGGCACGATCCTTCACGTCGATACAGGGCTCGGCGATCACGTACGCCATGCCCTCCACCATACCCTGCGGATCGAGGGGGTGAACCCCGGTACCCCACCCTTCCGGCTCCGCCTGGGAGTAGAGATGTCCCTGCGGGGGTACGCTCGCGAGGCTTGTCGGATCGGCTGACGGAGGAGGTAGGCGATCATGGACAGAGGGACAGGGACGGGTCTGATCGGCCTGGGGATCGTCCTGATGGTGGTGGGCGCGATCATGCGCTTCGCCGTCAAGGTGCACACCTCCGGCTTCAACATCCACACGGCGGGCGTCATCGTGCTGATCGCCGGCGGCGTGATCTTCCTGCTGGGTCTGTTCGCGCTCTTCTGGGCGGGCCGCAACCGGACCACCACCGTCCGGTCGGACATCCGCACGACGCCGACCGGGCAGGAGAGCGTGGAAGAGCGCGAGGACCCCAGCCCCTTCTAGAGCGTCCCCGTTTCAGAAACCCGGGCCGGGGTGCCGATACCTCGACCGTGGCCAACGCACAGCCCTACACCTCATACGTGCAGGGGACGCACCTGCACCGGGATTTCGACGTGCTGGTCGTCCGTATCGCGGCGGAGCCCACGACGGACGAGCTGGCCGTGGTCTTCGAGGCGATCATGCGTGAGGTGGAGTCGGGGGCCAACCGGGTCGTCGTGGCCGGCAAGGCGATGCGCGACCCCTCCCCCGAGCTCTCCGCCTTCCGCAGGACGCTGCAGGAGCGCCTCACGTCCCGGGGCATGCAGGTGACGTCGCCCCATCCGGACCAGGTCCCGCGCACCGGCTGACGCGCGCGAACCGTCGGTCCGCCCTTCACCCATCGACGGGCTCTGCGACGGGGTCCTCCAGCGAGCCGTCCCGTTCGGGATCCCGCGCTCCCGGGATGAGCATGAAGCCGAGCGTCGCGGTCGCGCCCAGCACGCCGGCGATCACCAACGTGCGGTCCGCACCGATCTTGGACGCCAGCGGCCCGACGATCGCGAACGACAGTGGCGCGCCGGCGATCGAGATCATCCAGTCGAGGCTCGAGACCCGGCCCAGGATCTCGGGCGCCACCAGCCGCTGCAACAGGGTGAACCACACGACGATGAGGACGGTGATCGAGGACTCGGCGATCAGCGCCACCACCATCGCCTGCCAGACGGTGGAGACCACACCGAACCCCGCCGTCATGAGCATCCCCAGCGCCCACGACAGGTACAGGACGGTGACCGGCCTGCGCGGCAGCCTTCCTCGCTGGCCCATCACCGCGGCCGCGGCCACCGAGCCCACGCCGCCCGCACCGAACACCAGCCCCAGCGACCGCGCGCTGCCGTGCAGATCGTTCTTCACGATGAACGGGACCAGCGTCTCCCATGGACCCCACGTGAAGAGGAGGCTGAGCGTGGCACCGGTCAGCGCCGCCCACAGCCACGTGCGTTGCCGCACGTACCGGATCCCCTCTTTCATGTCGGCCCACAGGGTCACCGGGTCCTCGCTCGCCGCACGCGGAGTCGGACGCGTGCGGATCAGCGCGATCATCAACGCCGAGAACGCGAAGGACGCGGCATCAGCCACGAAGGCCCATCCCGGTCCGACGGCGCCCACGAGGATCCCGCCCACCAGGGGACCGACGAGTGTCATGGCCGCGGGCCGCACGAACTGGCTGAGCGAGTTCGCCTCGACCAGCTGGTGGGCGGGCACGATGTCGGGAACGATCGCCGAGAACGCCGGGCCGAACACCGCCTGTCCAACGCCGTACCCGATCACGATCGCGACGAGGATGCCCAGGTGCAGGTTGCCGGTGATCGAGAGCACGCCCACCGTGCCGATCGCGACGAACCGGATCGCATCGCCGGCGATCATGAGCAGCCTGCGGTCGAGCCGGTCGGAGAGCGCCCCCGTACCCAGCAGCAGGAGCACCTGCGGCAGCGTCCACGCGATGCCCACAGCCGCGAGTGCACTCGGGGTGTTCGATAGCTCGTACACCTGCCAGGCGATCGCCAGCACGTAGATGCCGTCGCCCACCATCGAGACGCTCATGCCGGCCCACAGCAGGGCGAAGTCCCGGTGCCGGAGCGGACGCAGGACGCCGATGCGAT
This sequence comes from Actinomycetota bacterium, assembly GCA_030773935.1. Classification (GTDB taxonomy): domain Bacteria; phylum Actinomycetota; class UBA4738; order UBA4738; family HRBIN12; genus JALYMB01. Next base: position 4,825 of record JALYMB010000375.1, read on the forward strand.
CCAGGAGCGACTGCGGCGGGAGCCCGTCCATCGCGGCAGGATACGCGGCGGGGTGCGGCCGGGGTGCGGCCGGGGTGCGGCCGGACTCCCGCCAGCGTGACGAGCGGTCATGGGTTCGGTGCCTCCCGCCCGCACGGCGGTACGGTCTGGGGCCGTGGGATCACGAGGGACGAACGTCGGCGACCTGCTCGAGGTGCGCGAGCTCAACCGTGCCCTGCTGGAGCGGCAACTGCTGCTGCGCCGATCGGATCTGTCCGCCCTGGACACGATCGAACGCCTGGTCGGCATGCAGGCGCAGGTTCCGGCCAACCCCTACGTGGGCCTGTGGTCGCGTCTGGCGGGCTTCCGCACCGGGAAGCTCGCGGCGCTCATCGAGGACCGGCGCGCCGTCCGCAGCCCCATGATGCGCGCGACGATCCACCTCGTCAGCGCCCGTGACGCCGTGGCGCTCCGCTCCCTGATCCAGCCCGTCCTGCTGCGGGGCTTCTCCGCCAGCTCTTTCGGGAAGAACCTGGCCGGGGTGGACCTGGAGGCGCTCATGGCGGCCGGGCGGGAGCTGCTGGAAGAGCGGCCTCGTACCCGGGCCGAGCTCGGTCCCCTCCTCGGCCGGCGATGGCGCGGTCGCGACGTCGCGTCGCTCGCGTACGCCATCAGCTACCTGGTGCCGGTGGTCCAGGTGCCTCCTCGCGGCATCTGGGGGGCGAGCGGGCAGGCGACCTGGACGACGACCGACGCCTGGCTCGGCGGCCCCCGTGGGTTCGAGCTCCCACCGGAGGAGATGATCGAGCGGTACCTGACGGCGTTCGGACCGGCCACCGTCATGGATGTCCAGAGCTGGTCGGGCCTCACGCGGCTCGGCGAGGTCATCGATCGGCTCCGGCCACGCCTGCGGATCTTCCGCGACGAGCGCGGCAAGGAGCTGTTCGACGTTCCCGAGGGCCCGTGGCCCGGCCCGGACGTCCCGGCCCCGCCCCGGTTCCTGCCCGACTTCGACAACGTCCTGCTGGGTCACGCGCACCGTTCCCGTGTCATCGCCGACGACCACAGGGCCGCGGGCATCGGCAAGCCGACGGTGCTCGTCGACGGCTTCGTCCGCGCGACCTGGACGATCACCCGGGATCGCGGCGCGGCCACGTTGGTCGTCGAGCCCCTCGGCCGGCTCTCGAAGCAGGATCGTGCGGCCGTGGCCGAGGAGGGCGCCCGGCTGCTGGCCTTCGCCGCGCCCGATGCCGCCCACGACATCCGGTTCGGGTACCGTAGAGCGTGATGGCGACCTACGAGTACCTCTGCCTGGCGTGCGAGCGGCCCTTCGAGCAACGCCGACCCATCGGCGGTTCGGTCGATACGGCGCTGCGCTGCCCCTCGTGCGAGAGCGACCGCGTGCGCCGGCGCTTCTCCTTCTCCGCCACAAGCTCCGCCACGAGCGGCGGCGACGCGCCGGCTTCCGGCGCGGGCGGCGGCTGCTGCGGCGGCTCGTGCGCCTGCGGTGGATGACGGCACCACCTCTCTCCCGCCGGGCACTGCTGGGAACGGGCCTGACCGCCGCTGCATCGCTGCTCCTGGCGGGGTGCGGCGTGCGGCAGGACGACACCTCCCGACTCGAGGGGCAGGCCCGCTCCACGGCCCGCCCGGCGTCCAACGGCGGTGACGGCGGCGGTACGGGCAGCAACGTCGGGGACCCGCACCTGGAGGGACGCCTGCTCTCCCGCCCGGGCGAGCCGATCGGCGGTGAGGACATCTCGCCGGGTCTGCGTGAGCTCGAGGTGGCTCCCGGTCGCCGGGCGTTGCTGCTGGTTCCCAGCACCTATCGGCCGGATCGCGCCACGCGGTTCGTGCTGGCCCTGCACGGCGTCAGCGGGCGCGCGGAGGGCGCGATGCGCATCTACCACCGTTCGGCTGACGACGACGGGCTCCTGGTGCTCGCGCCGCAGGCCGCGCAGGGCGAGTGGGACATGTTCCGCGGCGGCTACGGAGAGGACGTGCGGTTCATCGATGCCGCGCTGACGAAGGTCTTCAACGGCTTCCGGGTGGACCCCACGCGCATGCTCGTGTCGGGCTTCTCCGAAGGGGCCTCGTACTCGCTCACGATGGGACTGATCAACGGCGATCTGTTCACGAACGTCGCAGCCCTCTCACCCGAGTACATCGGCCCGGGAGCCCACTACGGCATGCCGAGGATCTACATCGCTCACGGCACGCAGGACCGAGTGTTCCCGATCGACGAGACGAGCCGCAAGATCGTGCCGAAGCTCCAGGACCAGGGCTACCAGGTGCGGTACCACGAGTACGACGGCCGCCACGAGTTGAACCTCGACATCGCCGCCGAGGCCACCCGCTGGTTCCTGGAAACGCCGGCGTAGAGGGCGGCGTTCCGTGTCCACCGCGGCGTCACAACCGCAGCGGGCAGCCGAGATGACCGAACGAAACCTCCGTGCGCCCCTGCAACGTCCCCTGGTACCGCACGCGAGCGCGATCGAACACGAAGACGGCGGGCCGGTCACACGACACCCGCACGCGCAGGCGCAGGCGGCCCCACGCGGTGTGGAACGTGCCCTCCGCGCAGCTGGGCCGGCAATCGTTCGCGTGGAAGAGTCCGAACCCCGAGGCTCTCCACGTGTGCCACCGGTTCCACGTGAGGTGGTCCACGTAGTAGCCGCCGTCGCCGCACGCGAAGATGATGCTGGGGGGCTCGGTCATCACTCGGAGGCAGTTGCGGGTCACGTAGGTCGTGCCGCGATCCCGCGGATCGGCGGAGAGTGGGGGCATCTGCGAGCCCGACACCAGCACGGCCGCCAGGAGCACCACCACGGTTCTGCGCATAATCGGCTTCCCCTCGTCGTGGAGGGTGACGTTCGTTCGCCCTCGCCAGGATGGTAGAACCTGCCGCCTGCGATGCAAAGGGCCACGTCGCCGAGCTTGCCGCGTCCACGAACCTGGCGCCTGAGAGCCCTCAATCCAGCAGCACCGCAGCCGCCCAGATCGCGATCATCGCGACGCCCGCGACGAGCTGGATCCCGATACCGAGCGCGGCTCCCTTCAGGGTGGCGATCGTGGTGGCGCGGGCCGCCGCCCCGTCGCGCAGCCGCACGCGTTCGGCGACGAAGATGCCCGCGGGGAACCCCACCAGCGCGCCGACCACCGGTATCACGAAGAAGCCGGCGATCATCCCGGCCACCCCGGCAACCAGCGCCGATCGAGGAGCGCCCGCCGCGGACGCGCGCCGCGCGGGCAGGATCGTGGCCGCGACCGTGGCGCCGACCGCCAGCACGACCAGAACGAGGGCGACGATCCATCGCGCCGGATGAGGATCGGCGAGCGCCCAGGCCAGCCCCGCGCCGGCGATCAACAACAGTCCCGGCAGCGCCGGCACCACGACCCCGACGAGACCGGCGAACATCAGGAGACCCAGGAGGGCTTCGAACGCGCTCATGCACGCGAGGGTAGACGAGCCGGTACCCTTGCGGCTCCATGCGCGTGGACACGGACTTCCAGCCGCTGCTCACCGAACGTCTGCTGCTCCGCCGTTCACGGGCCGAGGACGCCGAGACGATCTCGACGTACCGGAGCGACCCCGTGGTGCATCGCTACCAGGGGTGGGATCGGACCGACCCCGACGGCGTTCGCGCGGCCATCGTGGAGATGACCGGCCGTTCGCCGGGCGAGCCGGGTGGCTGGGTGCAACTGACGGTCGAGGAGCGCGAGAGTGGGCGGATCGTCGGCGACGTGGGGGTCAGCCCGGACGAACACCAGCCCGGCGTGATGAAGATCGGCTACACGACGGCGCCCGAGTTCCAGGGGTCGGGGTACGCCACCGAGGCGGTCCGCGCGCTGGTCGGCTACGCGTTCGACACGCTCAGCGCCGACCTCGTGCGAGCATACGCCAGCGCGGAGAACGCACCCTCGATCCGCGTCGCGGAGAAGGTGGGGCTCCGCCTGGTCGAGCGGTTCGAACGGCGCGACGGCGAGCAGGTGTGGGCCGGCGTGCGGTACGAGCTGCGACGCGAGGATCTCGGCACGTAGGGACGCGCGCCCCCCTCGCCTACCGGACGACCTTCGTGTTGAACATCGAGGTCCCGAGGGCGGTGAGCAGCCCGATCCAGAGATGAAGGTACGCCTCCATGGCTCGGGCGTTCGACAGGTCCCCAAGGTCGAGCACGTCTCTCCAGCCGAAGCCCTCCAGGAGGGCCGTGACCGCGCCCTTGGCGGCGTCGTCGTTCCCGCAGATGGGGATCGTGTGATCGCCGTCCGCCACCAGCGTCGGTTTCGTCATCAACGCCGCCGTCACGGTGTTCCACGCCTTCACCACATGCACGGAGGGGAACGCCCGCTGGATCTGCTCGGCCAGCGAATCGGTGTTGCCGACGAACAGGGACGGCGGGAACCCGCGGAAGAAGTCCAGGGGGTTGGAGGTGTCGATCACCGTCCGGCCCTCCGCTCCCTCGGCGCCCGCGGCCCGCAGGGCGTCGATCGAGCGCATCCCCAGCGTCGAGTTCACCCAGATCTCGCCGTGCGCGCCGGTCTCCGCGAAGGTGCCGACCGCCACGCCCGGGTGCTCGCCCCGCCATGCGGCGAACGGCGGCGTGCCCATGGCGTCGGGCTCGGCCCTCGACAGCAGCGCCTCGACGTCGCGCGTCCCGATCATCACGTCGTGGCCCGTGGCCGCGAACCCCTCCGCAAGCGCCCGTCCCACGGTCCCAGTGCCCAGGATGCCGACCCGCATGCCACCCTCCTCCTGTCCTCGAGTCCGGCAACCTACCCGATGTCGGAAGAGTCTCCCCGGGCCGCCGGGAGACTTCCGACATCTGGGTATGTAGGTCGGACGGGGTCCTGCCGATACCACCCGTATGGCCGACACAGGTGGGAACGAGCCGGCTCCGGCGGCGGCGCACGTTCACCGCGACTTGGACGTCCTGATCGTGCGCATCGGCGTCGATCCGACCGCGGAGGATCTGGAGCACACCTTCGACGAGTGCATCGGCCAGGTCGACGAGGGGGCCAGGCGGATCGTGGTCGCCGGCAAGGGCATGCGTTCGCCGAGCGACGCGATCGACGACTTCCTGCAGACCCTCATCGCGGCGGTCGAGCCCCGAGGGGTCACGGTCAGCGTTCCGGCCCCTGGGGGCCCGTAGTCCCGTTCTCGGTGGAAGCGGGGGACACGGCGTGGCATCGTCAGGGCCCCGAGAGGAGCCGTTGGACCGATTGACGTGAAAAAGTACCGCCTCTATCGTCGCGCGTCGTCAGTTCTATTTCGGAGGTGAGGAAGCGATGGGCATCCGCAAGCTCTTGGTCGCTCTTTCGATCGCCGCTTTGGGGGTCGGAGGATCCGCCGCGCCGGCCGGAGCCTCCCACTCCTGGGGGGGCTACCACTGGGCGCGGACGGCGAACCCGTTCACGCTCAAGGTCGGAGATAACGTCTCCACCGCCTGGGACAGCTACCTGGGCACCGCGGCCACCGACTGGTCGAAGGACACGGCGGGCAACCCGGTGAACCTGAACGTCGTCGCAGGCGCCACCAAGCCTCGCTCGTGCCAGGCAAAGACCGGGCACATCGAGGTGTGCGCCGCCCGCTACGGCTACAACGGTTGGCTCGGACTCGCCCAGATCTGGGTCACGTCCGACCTTCACATCACCAAGGGCACCGCGAAGATGAACGACACGTACTATTCGCTGCCCCAGTACAACACGCCGATCTGGCGTGGGGTCGTGATGTGCCAGGAGATCGGACATACCTTCGGCCTCGACCACCAGGACACGTCGGGCGCGAACTTGCACACGTGCATGGACTACGCCACCGACCCCGACTCGGCCAACACGCACCCCAACTACCACGACTACGAGGAGCTCGCGATCATCTACAGCCATCTCGACTCCACCACGACGATCGCCGCCGCCTCCCAGGGCGCCGCGTCGACGCGCGTCGTGAGCACGAAGCGCGTCAACAACTCGACGATCGTGAAGCGCTTCGCTGACGG
>JALYMB010000376.1 GCA_030773935.1 Actinomycetota bacterium
AACCCGAGCGGCAACCGCTGCGGCGAACTCGCGAGTGCCGGCGGTGCCCCCCAGGTCGCTGGTGACCGTGACTCCCTCCGCGATCACGTCGCGGACCGCGGTCTCGACCGCTTCGGCGGCATCGGTCTCGCCCAGGTGACGGAGCATCAGCGCTCCGCTCAGGATCAGCGCCGTCGGATTAGCCTTGTTCCGCCCCGCGTATTTGGGGGCCGATCCGTGGACAGGCTCGAAGACCGCCGCCCTCTCACCGATGTTGGCGCCGGGCGCCACCCCAAGCCCGCCGACCAGACCGGCGGCCAGGTCGCTGACGATGTCGCCGTACAGGTTCGGGCAGACGAGGACGTCGTACAGCTCGGGCTTCTGGACGAGCTGCATGCACATGTTGTCGACGATCCGGTCCTCGAACCCAACGCGGCCGGTGTACTCCGCCGCAATCTGCTGGCAGCTCTCCAGGAAGAGGCCATCGGAGAGCTTCATGATGTTCGCCTTGTGGACCGCCGTCACCTTCGAGCGGCCGTTGCGCACCGCGTACTCGAATGCGTAACGGGCGATCCGTTGGCTGGCGACCCGCGTGATGATCTTGATGCTCTCAGCGGCATCAGGGCCGACGCGATGTTCGATGCCGGCGTACAGGTCCTCTGTGTTCTCGCGGACGATGACGAGGTCGACATCGGTGTAGCGCGACTCGACCCCGACCATGCTGCGCGCCGGCCGGACGTTGGCGTACAGGTCCAGGGCCAGGCGCAGGCCGACGTTCACGCTACGGAAGCCGCTCCCGACCGGAGTGGTGATGGGGCCTTTGAGGGCGATTCCCGTGCGACGGATGCTCTCGATGACCCGCTCCGGAAGCGGCGTCCCCTCGCTGGCGATGGTCGCCTCGCCAGCGTGTTGGAGATCCCATTGGAAGCCGATGCCCGTCGCCTCGAGCACGCCGCGGGCGGCATCGGCGAGCTCCGGGCCGATCCCGTCACCGGGGATCAGGGTGACGGTGTAGGTCACGCGAAGTTCCTCGTTCGCAGCCGGTCAAAGCGCCGGCGTGCCGCGCCAGTGTAGGGCTCCGGCTGCCCGAGAGCTCTCGCGCCCGGCTACAATCGAGCGCCCGCGCCCCTGTCCCGCAGCGGAGAGACGTGTCCGCGTGAAGCTCCAGGAGTATCGGTCCAAGGAGATCCTCGCCCGTTACGCCGTGCCATTGCTGGCCGGCGAGACCGCAACCACGCCCGAGGAGGCGCGCGCCGCCGCGGAACGGATTGGTGGCCCGGTCGTGGTCAAGGCCCAGGTCCTGGTCGGTGGTCGAGGCAAGGCTGGCGGCGTGAAGCTGGCCGCCAACCCTGAGGAGGCCGAGGCCCGCGCGCGGGAGATCATCGGATTGGACATCAAGGGCGTCACCGTGCGGACGGTCCTCGTGGCGCCGGCGGCGGAGATCGCGAAGGAGTACTACCTCGGGCTCATCCTGGACCGAGGAGCCAAGGCGGTGACCGTCATTGCCAGTGCGGAGGGTGGCGTCGAGATCGAGGAGACGGCCCGCGCCAATCCAGATGCGATCCTGCGACTCCCGCTGCACCCCCTGATCCGCCTGCAGGATCACAACGTGCGGCGGGCGAGCTTCTTTCTGGGCATCCCCGCCGAGCTGCGCAAGGATTTCGCCACGACCCTGAAGGGTCTCCACGCGGCCTTCATGGAATCCGACGCCGATCTGGCGGAGATCAACCCGCTGGTTGTGACGACCGACGGCCGGCTGCTCGCCCTCGACGCAAAGATCGTGCTCGACGACTCCGCCCTCCCCCGCCATCCGGACTTGGAGGCGATGCGCGACCTCAACGAGGAGGAGCCGGCGGAAGCGCAGGCCCGTGAGGCCGGGATCAGCTTCATCAAGCTGGACGGCACGATCGGCTGCATGGTGAACGGCGCCGGGCTGGCAATGACCACCATGGACCTGGTGAAGCTCGCCGGCGGCGAGCCGGCGAACTTCCTCGATATCGGTGGCGGGGCCAAGGCGGACCGGGTTGCCGCTGCCTTCCGCATCATCCTGGACGATCCCAACGTCAGGGCCATCCTGGTCAATATCTTCGGCGGCATCACTCGTGGCGACGAGGTCGCGCACGGCATCGTCGAGGCGCGCCAGACGCTCACCCGCGAGGTACCGATGGTGGTGCGCATCGTGGGGACCAATGCGGCAGAGGCAGCCGAGATCCTGCAGGCGGCGCGGCTGATCACGGCCGCGAGCCTGGACGAGGCGGCCGCGAAGGCCGTTGCGGCGGCGCGAACCTCGAAGAGCGCCGAGCCGGCCTCGTGAGCATCCTGGTCAACGCCGACACGCGCCTCGTGGTGCAGGGCATCACCGGCCGCGAGGGTGAGTTTCACTCTCGCGCGATGCTCGAATACGGGACCCAGATCGTGGCCGGCATGACGCCAGGCAAGGGCGGTCAGACGACGCTCGACGGTCGCGTTCCGGTCTTCGACACCGTGGCCGATGCGGTCGTGGAGACCGGTGCCAATGCGAGCTGCATCTTCGTCCCCGCTCCCGCCGCCCCGGACGCGATCCTGGAGGCCGCCGACGCGGGCATCGGCCTCATCTTCTGCATCACGGAAGGCATCCCCGCGCTGGACATGCTCCGCGTGTACCACGTGCTGAAGCAGATGCGCGTCCGACTCATCGGACCGAACTGCCCGGGTGCCACATCCCCGGGCCAGGCCAAGGTGGGCATCATCCCCGGAACGATCCATCGCCCCGGCTCGGTGGGACTGGTCAGCCGGTCCGGGACCTTGACCTACGAGGTTGTTCAGGTGATGACCGATGCCGGCA
>JALYMB010000377.1 GCA_030773935.1 Actinomycetota bacterium
CATCTTCCTATCATCCCAGCTCCCTGGCCGTGCGCCGCTAGGATGGCCGCCATGGCCTCGACGATGTGGGACCGCCTGCGCGCGGCGTCCGCCGAGCAGTTGGGCGGACGAAGCTGGCGACCGGGGCGCGCGACGCCGCTCCGAGAGAGCTACCTCCGGGCCGAGTTCGGCGTCGACGATGAAGCGGCGATCAAGGCGGCCGTGCGGCGCGTGCGTGGCAACACGATGACCTCGTTCGAGCGGCTCGCGACGCTCTGGCAACAGGTGCGCTACCTCGACCGGTACGGGATCGGCGGCGCGCTGGTCGAGTGCGGCACGTGGCGCGGCGGCTCGGTCGGGATGATGGCGCTCGCACACCTCGCGACCGGCCCCGCCGCGTCCCGGCGGATCCATCTGTTCGACAGCTTCGAGGGCCTGCCCGAGCCCACCGAGAAGGACGGGGCGAAGGCCGCCCGGTACGCGGGCGGGCGCGCCAGCGGCGCCCTCGACACGATCGATGCCTGCACGGCCCCGCTCGAGGAGAACCGGGCCCTGCTCGAGGGCTCGATCGGCTACCCGAGCGAGCTCCTCACCTACCACGTGGGGTGGTTCCAGGAGACGGTGCCGCTCGCCGCCCCCTCGCTCGGGCCGATCGCGCTGCTCCGCCTGGACGGCGACTGGTACGAGTCGACCGTCGCCTGCCTTCAGCACCTGTATCCCCTCGTGCCGCCCGGCGGCGTGGTCGTGATCGACGACTACGGGCACTGGGAGGGCGCCCGCCGGGCCGTCGACGAGTTCGTCGCCGCCGTCCACGAGCCGATCCTGCTGAGCCACATCGACTACACCGGGCGCTACTGGGTGCGGCAGGTTCCCACCGGCAGCGCCTGACCGCGGGTCGCGCAGCACGCAACGCCGGTCTGGAGTCGGCTCGCCCGGCGGCGTATCGTCCCCCGAGCCCCCGCCTCGCCGGACGACCGTGGCCGGCTCGGGGCTCGCGACGCGGTCGGGAAGGATCCGGCACCGATGAAGTCAGGACTCGAGATCGCCCAGGAGGCGGTCCTCCGCCCCATCGCCGAGATCGCGGAGGCCGCGGGCATCGAGGTCGATGAGCTGGAGCGGTACGGCAGGTACCGGGCGAAGGTCGATCTCTCCATCCTCGACCGCCTCGTTGGCAACCCCGACGGCAAGCTCGTCATCACCACCGCCATCACGCCGACGAAGGCGGGCGAGGGCAAGACCACGACCAGCGTCTCCCTCACGCAGGGTCTCGGGAAGATCGGCAAGGACGTGGTGCTCTGCCTGCGGGAGCCCAGCATGGGTCCGGTCTGGGGCATCAAGGGGGGCGGGAACGGCGGCGGCTTCGCCCAGATCGTGCCGATGGAGGAGATCAACCTCCACTTCAACGGCGACTTCCACGCCGTGCAGGCCGCACACAACCTGCTGGCGGCGGCCCTCGATGCCAGCATCTACCACGGCAACCCGTTGGGGATCGATCCCGGAACGATCACCTGGCCGCGCACGCTCGACGTGAACGATCGCGAACTCCGCAACACGGTGGTGGGCCTGGGCGGCAGGATGCACGGCGTCCCGCGCGAGAACCCGTGGGTGATCGTGGCGGCCTCCGAGATCATGGCGATCTTCGCGCTGGCGAGCGATCTGCAGGACCTTCGCGCACGCATGGGCCGCGTCGTCGTGGCCTCCACCTACGCGGGCGGGCCGGTGACGGCCGAGCAGTTGAAGGTGGCCGGGGCCATGACCGTCATCATGAAGGACGCCCTGAAACCCAACCTTGTGCAGACCCTCGAGGGGCAACCCGTGCTGGTGCATGCCGGTCCCTTCGGCAACATCGCCCACGCGAACAACTCCATCATCGGGGACCGCGTGGCGCTGAAGCTCGCGGACTACGTCGTGACCGAGGCGGGGTTCGCGAGCGACCTGGGATTGCAGAAGTTCTGCGACATCGTGTGCCGGCTGGGGGGGTTCGCACCCAGCGCCGCGGTCCTCGTGACCACGGTGCGAGCCACGAAGTCCCACGGCGGCACGTCCTTCGTCGACCTCGCCCAGGAGGACCTGGACGCGCTGCAGCGAGGCGCCGACAACCTCGCGGCCCACATCAACGTCGTGCGGCAGTACGGCCTGCCCTGCGTGGTCTCGATCAACAACTTCCCCACCGACACGGACAAGGAGCTCGCCCTGATCGAGGAGCTCGCGATCGCGGCGGGGGCCGAGCGGGTGGTCGTGAACCGCGGCTTCGCCCGGGGCGGCGAGGGCGCTATCGAGCTCGCCGAGGCGGTCGTTGAGGCCTGCGAGCAGCCGAACACCTTCGACTTCCTCACGACGAACGACGCGCCCTTGAAGGAGCAGATCGAGGCGATCGCGGTGCGGCTGTACGGCGCCGAGGGCGTCGATTACCTGCCGCAGGCCGAGACGGACATCGCGCGCATGGACGAGCTCGGCTTCGGGCGGCTGCCGGTCTGCATGGCCAAGACCCACCTGTCGCTCAGCCACGACCCTCTGCTCCTGAACCGCCCCACGGGGTTCCGGCTGCCGGTTCGGTCGCTGCTGCCGAACGCCGGCGCGGGGTTCGTCGTGGCCCTCTGCGGCGACATGCAGCGCATGCCGGGGTACGGCAGGACCCCGAACTTCATGGGGGTGGACATCGACGCCGAGGGCCGCACGGTCGGCCTGTTCTAGGTCGAACTGGGGCGCGGTTCCGCTTGGACGGCGTCAGCTCCGCGGCTTCTTCTTCTCCGGATCGTGGATCGACAGCGGAGCCACCGTGGCCGCCGAGCCCCCGGCGTCGACCTTCTCGCCGTCGATCGCGACACCGCTGTCGAGGATCGCCAGCGCGATCACGCCGACCATCGGCGAGGTCGTCGGCGAGGTGACGGTGCCGACCTGGGCGCCGTCCTTCGTGACGGCGGCGCCGGCCTCGGGGGCCGCCTCGCCCTCGATCTGCAGCGTCTTGAAACGCTTCGAGGGGTTGGATCCGGCGTTGGCCAGGGCCTGCGCGCCGACGTTCTCGGTGTCGGTCTTGATGACCCGGTCCAGGGAGACGTCCCACGGCGAGGTCGCCCCCACCTGGTAGTCGAGCCCGATGATGATGAGCCCGGCCTCCACGCGGGCGATCTCGATCGCGTCGAGCCCGAACGGGCGGCCGCCGGCATCGATCAATGCCTGCCAGAGGCTCGGCGCCGACGCCGGGTCCGTCACCATCTCGAAGCCCAGCTCGCCGCTGAACCCGGTGCGGAGCACGGTGGCGTCCACGCCGGCCACCTTCACCGGCGTCGGCTCGAACCGGAAGTACCCGAGCGACGAGAGATCGAGGTCCGTCAGCGTCTGCACGAGATCGCGCGACCCTGGGCCCGTCGCCGAGATCAGCGGCATCTCCCGGGTCCGCTCCGCGATCGCGGCGTTCAGCCCGACGGCCGTCTCGCGGAACCAGTCCTCCAACCCCGCGGTGTTGATGATGACCCAGTAGCGGTCGTCCGCGTGCTTGTAGACGTTGCCGTCGTCGACCATATTGCCGTCTGCATTCACGAACGCGCCGTAGCGGACGCCGCCGGCCGACACGTTCGACAGGTCGTTCGTGAACCGGCGCTGGATCAGCCGGGTCGCGTCGAGCCCGGTCACCTCGTACTTGATCGCCGAGAACAGGTCCCACAGGCCGGTGGCCGTGCGGATCGCCCGGTACTCACCGGCGGCGTCGCCGTTGAAGTTCAGGAACCAGGGCCAGCCGTCCTCCCAGTAGGCCTCGCCGCCCGCGGCCACCTGCGCGTCGTGCAGCGGGGATCGGATCTCGTCGTCTGCCATGGTGAACCTCCGTTCGGATCGATCGTGCGCCGGACCGAGCTCAGCCGCGCGGCCGCTCTTTCTTCGGGTCGTACAGGGCCAGGAGGTCGACGGTGGCGCCGATCGCGCCATCACCGAGGGCGACCTCGAGGCGGGTCCCGTCGGCCGCCACGTCGGCGCGCAGGATCGCGATGCCGAGCGGGCCGAGCTTGGGGCTGTCGGCGGGGCTCGTGAGGACGCCCACCTCCTCGCCGTCCCTGGTGACGGCGGCGCCGTACTCGGGCAGCGTGCTGCCATCCAGACGGAGCGTCTTGAACCGGTTCGGCGGCTCCTTCGCCACCTCGCGCAGCTTGTCCTTCCCCATGAACTCGCCGGGCGCGTCCAGGGCCACCACCCGGTCCATCCCGAGGTCGTAGGGCGTGCGTTGGTGCTCCTGGTAGTCGTAGCCGGTCACGATCATGCCGGTCTCCACGCGCACGGCCTCGATGATGTCGACGCCGTACGGAACCGCGCCGGCTCCGGCCACGGTATCCCACACCGCGTGGGCGTGCTCGGGCGCCAGGAACACCTCGAAGCCCAGCTCGCCGCTGAAGCCCGTGCGCGACAGGATCACGGGCGCGCCGCCGAGCCTCACGTGCTCGGGGATGAACCGGAAATACCTCACCGCGTCGACGTCGGCGTCGGTGATCGACCGCACGAGGTCGCGCGACCGCGGCCCCTGGATCTGCAGACTCGGCAGATCGGCGCCGAGGTACGCGAACGACACGTCCAGGCCCTTCACCGCGTCCTCGAAGTACTCCTGCCGGTTCATGTCGTTCGTCATCACCCACAGGTGCTCGTCGGCGAACCGGAAGACCGTCCCGTCGTCCACGAGCAGGCCGTCCTCGTCCAGGAAGCCGCCGTAGCGGACCTGGCCGGCCGCCATCCCCAGCACGTCGTTCGAGTGGACGCGCTGCACGGCCTCAACCGCGTCGGGTCCGCGGAACTCCCACTTGTTGAGCGGGGACAGGTCCCACATCCCCACGCCGTCGCGCACGGCCGCGTACTCGCGCTCGGGGTCGCCGAAGCCGCCGGTCCACCACCAGCCACCCTCGTCGACGAACGTGGCTCCCATCGCCGCCTGGATGTCGTAGAACGCGCTCTTGATCGGGTCGCTCACCGGTGCCTCCTCGTGCCCGCGCGCGGCCACACGGCCGGCCGGGCCGTTATACCGCGCGTTTGAACCGTTGTTCAAGCCGGAAGGGAGGCCGGGAGTGAGGGAGGGCCTCACTCGCGCCCAAACCGGATCGTCTCGGCCTCGGTCACGATCACGTGAACCGGCAGGTCGAACGAGGCCCCGGGCAGCGCCCCGTCGACCAGCTGCACGCCGAACGCCACGGCCGAGCGAAGCGCCGTCGTTCGTGGGAAGAAGCGGTCGTAGAAGCCGCCGCCGTACCCCACCCGGCCGCCTGCACGGTCGAAGGCCACGCCCGGCGTCGCCACCACGTCGATCTCGGCGGGGTCCAGCACTCGCCCGCCCTCGGGTTCTCGCGCGCCGAAGTGCGTCTCGGTGACCGGCTCCCCCGGTGCCCAGGTGCGCGGCTCGATCTGCTCGTCCACGATCCGAGGCAGCGCCACCGTCACCCCGCGCTCCACCAGGGACGCGATGAGCGGATCCATCGGCACCTCCGATCCGAACGACCAGAACGCCATCACGGCCCGCGCGCGCGCCAACTCGGGAAGCGCCAGGAATCGCTCGACGATCCGCTCCCCCATGGCGGCCCGCTCGGCCGGATCGAGGGCGTCGCGTCGCGCGAGGACCTCGGCGCGCACGGCGCGCTTCGCCCGCTTGAGGTCGGCGCTGCTCACAGGCGAAGCGTCCGAGCGATCAGGTCGAGCCGGTCGGCCGGGCCGCCGGGCAGGAAGATCGCCCATGTGCAACCCGCAGCTGCGAGCCGGTCCGCGAAGCTGCGCAGGTCATCGGCGGT
>JALYMB010000378.1 GCA_030773935.1 Actinomycetota bacterium
GTCCCACGGCGATCGCCGCCCAGGCCAGCGACACCGTGTCGCCCAGGAAACCGGCGCCGCCGGCAAGCTGCACCAGCGCGTCCTCCGCCGCTCGCGCGTCGGGATCGTCGTGCAGTCGCAACGCCGCCGTCGCCATGGCCAGCGAGAGCGCGCCCTGATGCTCCGCTCGCCACAGCTCCCGGAGGGCCGCGAGCCCCGGCTGGACGATCTCGTCGGCCGCGCCCTGCAGCCCGATCAGGGCCGCCGCCGTGGTCTGAGCGAAGCCGGGCAGCTCCTCACCCAGCACGAAGGGGTTGCCGTAGTTCCACCCGCCGTCCGTGCATTGGCGGTTGGCGAGGGTCGCGACCCCGTCGGCGATCGCCGGCGAATCGGGGCGCAGAACCCGCAGGGCGAGCAGCGCTCGTGCGGTGGGCTCCGTCCATCCGAAGGTTCCCCGCGTCCAGCTCCAGCCCTGGGTGCGCGCATCGTGGGGAACCATGGGATCGTCGGCGGTCCGTTCGGCCTTGGCGGTCTCGATGTAGCGGAGGGCCCGGTCGCGTGCGGGCCCGGCCAGCAGCGCGAGGGCCGCGTACGGCGTCGCGCTGTCATTGTCCACCGGACCCAGCGAGAGACCGAAGGACCCGTCCGCCCGAGCGTGCGCACCGAGCCACCTCACGGCGGCGGCGTCCGGCGCGAGCGCCAGCGCAGCGAGCGCGGTCGGCTCCGGCTCGGACGGGAGATCGGCGCGCGGCCCGAAGCCGCCGTCCGCGCCCTGCTGACGCCGGAGATCCTCCGTCAGACCGGCGGGTGCGCTCGTATCCATCTCCCCATCATCGGCAGCTCCCGCCGCACTTGACCAGCTCGATCGGAGACGGTCGCCGACCTGGAGACCTAGCTCCGGCGGCGATCGGCGGCCCACGCGTCCAGGAGCTCGAGAGCCTCGGCCTCCTCGATAAGACCCCGCTCCATGCGCAGCTCCATCAGGTACGCCAGAGCCTCGCCGATCAGCGGGCCGGGCCCGATCCCCAGACGCTCCATCACCTGCGTACCGTTCAACGGCGGACGCAGCGCGTCGAGGTTCTCCTCCTCGGCCAGTCGGGCGATCCGCTCTTCCAGGTCGTCCTGCAGCGCCCGGAACTGCTTGGCCTTGAACCGGTTGCCGGTGGTGACGTCGGCGCGAGTGAGCTGGTTCAGCCGGTCCAGCAGCGGACCGGCGTCGCGGACGTAGCGGCGCACCGCGGCATCGCTCCACCCTTCGCCGTAGCCGTGGAACCGCAGATGCAGCTCGATCAGCTTCGCGACATCGTCGATCTCCGCGTTGGGGTAGCGCAGCTCGCGCATCCGCTCGGCCGCCATCCGGGCCCCCACGACCTCGTGATGATGGAACTGCACGCCCTCGGGCGTGATCTCTCTGGTCCTCGGCTTTCCGATGTCGTGCAGGAGCGCCGCGATCCGCAGCACGCGGTCGTCGGCGTCGCAGCCCTCGACCACCGCGTAGGTGTGGCGAAGGACGTCCTTGTGCTTGTGGACGGGATCCTGTTCCAACGAGAGCGCCGGCAGTTCGGGCAGGAAGAGCTCGGCGAGGCCCGTCCGTACGGCCAGGTCCAATCCCCGCGACGGCACCGGCACCGCCAGCAGCCGGTCGAGCTCCCCGCGGATCCGCTCGGGGCTCACGATGGCCAGGCGCTCGCGCATCGCCGTGATCGCACGCACCACTCGCGGCGCCGGCGTCACCTCGAGCTGGGCGACGAAGCGCGCCGCCCGCAGCATCCGGAGCGGATCGTCGGAGAACGCCACCTCCGGCTCGAGCGGGGTGTCCAGCAGGCGCTCGGACAGATGCTTGATCCCGCCGTAGGGATCGATCAGCGCGCCGCCCGGCAGCTCCATCGCCATCGCGTTGATCGTGAAGTCTCGCCGGGCCAGGTCGGTGGCAACGTCCTTCGCGAACGTGACGGCGGGCTTGCGATGCTCCTCGGCGTAGACCTCCTGCCGGAAGGTGGTGACCTCCAGGATCCGACCGCCCTTGCGTGCCCCCACGGTCCCGAATTTCACCCCAACCAGGTACACGCCGTCGGCCCAGCCGCGGAGGACCTTCATGGTCTCGTGCGGCGGGGCGTCGGTGGCGAAGTCGAAATCGGCGTCGGGCGCGAGATTGCCGAGGAGGAGGTCGCGCACGACGCCTCCCACGAGATACAGCTGATGGCCGGCTGCGGCGAAACGCTCACCCAGCTCGACGGCGAGGGGATCGACCTCGAGGACGGCGCCCGCGCCGGTGTCCCTCGGTTCGGTCATGATCGGTCGAGGATACCCCGCAGGGCCCGGCGCATCGCGGTGTACCGTCGCGCCCGTGCCGGTCTGGGTGGGCTCGTTGTGGACGTCGCCGAACACGCTTCTGGGATTGGTGCTCGGCGTCCTCACGTTCCAACGGCCGCGGCTGGCGCCGGGCGGCGTGATCGTCTTCGATCGCGTACCCCGCGGCCTCACGTGGCTCCTGCCGCGGCTTCATCGCACGGCCGTCACCGTGGGATCCGTGATCATCGCGGCGCGGCCTGTCAGCGGCTCCCTGGAAGCGCACGAGCGACACCACGTACTGCAGTTCCGCACGTGGGGACCGTTCTTCGTGCCGGCCTACCTGTTGCTGAGCATCCGCTACGGCTATCGC
>JALYMB010000379.1 GCA_030773935.1 Actinomycetota bacterium
CTACGGAGCGGGCTTCGCGAGATCGCTCATCTTCGCGAGGCCGTACTTGTCGGCCGTCTCTCCCGTGACCACGAACGAGTTCTGGTCGTTCGCGGCGGCGTAGTCGAGGAGCGTCACGCCGTTCTTCTCCAGCAGCGGCGTGAGGGCCGCGACGACCTGGGCGGGATCGCCGGACGCTGTGGCCGTCGGATCCAGGAACAGCAGCTCGCTCGACAGGTACTCGGGCTTGATGTCGATCTTGCCCGACTGCAGCGCCTTGTCCGACACCTCGCGGCTCGCCAGGTCGAGCTCGCGGTTGACCGTGTAGCCAGCCGCCTCGAGCGCCTGCGCGTACATCTCGGCCATGATCTGGTTCTCCGCGAACGCTCCTGAGACGCCGACCGTGAGATCGATCCCATCACCGCCGCCGCCGTTGGGCAGCAGGTCCTGCGCCTTCAGGAAGTCGCCGGCCACGGTATCGGGATCCTCCTTGTCGATCTCCACGAGTTTGTTCAGCCCGGTGATGGTGGGGCTGTCGACGGCCGCGCTGATCGAGTTGAGGATCTGCGTGATCTCGTCGTTCAGCACGGCGGTGCGGACCACCGGTGCGATGTTCTCGGCCGACTGCAGGTGCTTGTCGTCCTCGAGCACCACCCAGCTGTTCTCCGCGATCACGCTCGAGGTCGAGAACAGCAGACCGACATCGATCTGACCCGACTGCAGGGCGGCAACGGTCTGGGGACCGCCCGTGTCGAGCGGCTTGAAGTCCGCGAACTCGATGCCGTACGTGTCCTTCAGCCCCGGGATGCAGAACGGGCGATCGGGACACTCGGGCGGCCCGCCGAGCGTGAGCTGACTGGCGATCGTGCCACCGCCGGCGCTGCCCGAGGGCGTGCCGGAAGTGTCGTCCCCACCCGACGAGCACGCGACGGCCACCATCACCGTCGCGAACACCGCCGCCCCGAGGACGAGCGTGCGGGATCTCCGCATGGGTCGTTCCCCCTTCTACTCGGCCGGAGGCTCCGAATCCCCCGGTCAGGTCCACGACCCTAACAGGCCGTTGCGTGATGGTGTTACCGACGCCTGCCTCCGTTACGCGGGAGCGGCCACGCTCGCGAGCCGGGGCCTGGCGAGTCTCGCGAACCCTCCGAACACGACCTCTGCGACGATCGCGAGCAGCGCCACGAGGATCGCCCCGGCCACCACCATCACGTCGTCGCCCTGGGCGAATCCGTCCACGATGTACCGGCCGAGACCCCCTCCGCCGATCAGCGCCGCGAGCGTGGCGGTCGCGATCACCTGCACCGCCGCCGTGCGGATGCCCGTCACGATCAGCGGCGCGGCAAGGGGCATCTCGAGGCGGCGCAGAACCTGGCCGCCGGTCATGCCCATGCCGCGCGCGGCCTCGACGGTATCGCGATCCACCTGCTGCACGCCGACGTAGGTGTTCGTGAGGATCGGAGGGATCGCCAACAGGATCATCGCCAACACCGTGGGTCCGAGCCCGAAGGCGATCGTCGGCCAATAGTCCAGCATGATCTGGAAGACGATCGACAGGATCGCGAACGACGGTACCGCGCGGCCGAGGTTCGCCACACTCACAGCGATGAACTCGCCGCGTCGCGTGTGCCCGATCAACAGACCCACGGGGATCGCAACGACGCACGCGACGCCGACCCCGAGGCCCGAGTACACGAGGTGCTCCTGCAGGCGAAAGGCAACGCCGTCGCTCCCCTGCCAGTTCCCCGGGTCGAGGATCCATCGGACGGCGTCGGCGAAGACGCTCATCCCGGCGGTGCCCCCGCCCCCGGGGCACTCGCCTGAGCCTGGATAGCTCGGCTCCGGCGTCCGGCCCGCGCCCACGGCGTCAATCGCCGCTCCACGCCGAGCAGCGTGGCGTCCACGATGAGTGCCAGCGCGACCGACAGCACGGAGCCGAGCAGCGTGAGCGTCGAGAAGAACTCACGGAGGCCGCGGAGGATGAAGTGCCCGAATCCCCCGAGGCCGATCAGCGCCGTGATCGTGACCAGCCCGACGGTCGTGACGGCGGCGATCCGAACCCCGGCCACGATCACCGGCATCGCGAGCGGGACCTCGACGCGCCACAGGATCTGGCGGCGCGTGTATCCCATGCCCCGAGCGGCCTCCTTCGCGTCATCGGGCACGCCGTCCAGCCCGGCGACCGTGTTGCGGATGAAGATCAACAGCGTGTAGCTCACCAGTCCGATCAACGCCGTGGTGTAGCCGAGCCCGGTGATCGGCAGCAGGGCCACGAAGAGCGCGAGGCTCGGGATCGTGTAGAGGATCCCCGTGATCCAGGTCAGCGGGGGGTAGATCCGCCGGTGGCGGTGCGCGAGCAGCGCGAGCGGGAAGGAGATCGCGAAGCCGATCACCAGCGTGAGCACCGTCAACTGCAGATGCTCGAGGCCCCGCGCCCAGATCTCGTCGAGATGGCCGCCGATCCAATCCCAACGCACGAGCGGCTCCGCGGCCAGACGGAGCGGTTGGATGCTCCCCATCACGAGGTGATCTCCTCGCTGATGCGCGCGAGGGTGAGGATGCCGAGGTACCGCTGGCCCTCGCTCGCCACCACGGCCACCTGCGTGCGGGACGTCACGATCGAGTCCAGCGCTTGGCGCAGCGAGTCCTGCTGGGTCACGTAGGCGCCGAAGGGACGGATGCGCGCCTCTCCGACGGTACGCACCCCCTTCAGGGCCTCGGTGTCGGCCCAGCCCCGCAGCTCGCCGTCGTCGACGACGCTCGCCCAGCCGAGCCCCCGGGAGTCGATCACCCGCAGGGCCTCCTCGACCGGGGTCGTCGAGGTCACGACGGGCCCCTCCTCGACCTCGATGTCGGACACGCGGATCAGCGCCAGGCGCTTCAGGCCGCGCTCGCTGCCCACGAAGGCCTCGACGAAGTCGTTCGCCGGGGCGCGGAGGATCTCCTCGGGCGCCGCGTACTGCTCCAGGACCCCGCCCGTGTTCAGGATGCAGATCCGGTCGGCAAGCTTGATCGCCTCGTCCACGTCGTGCGTGACGAACACGATCGTCTTGCGCAGGCGCCGCTGGATGCCGAGGAACTCGTCCTGCAGGCGAGCGCGCACGATGGGGTCCACCGCCGCGAACGGCTCGTCCATCAGCATCACGGCCGGATCGGCGGCAAGTGCTCTCGCCACGCCGACGCGTTGGCGCTGCCCGCCCGACAGCTCGCCGGGGTACCTCTGCAGGAACTCCGGGTCCAGGTCGAACAGCGCGACGAGCTCCTGCGTCCGTGCGCGGATCCGCTCCTCGTCCCAGTCCAGCAGGTGAGGCACGGTGGCGATGTTCCTCTCGATCGTCTGGTGTGGCATCAGTCCCACGCTCTGGATCACGTAGCCGATCCCACGCCGCAGGTCCACGGGGTCCTGCTTGAGGATGTCCACGCCGTCGACCAGGATCGTTCCCCCGCTCGGTTCGATCAGGCGGTTGATCATCTTCAAGGTGGTGGTCTTGCCGCAGCCGGATGGACCGACCAACGCCACCAGCTCGCCCCGGTCGATGTCGAGCGACAGGTCGCCCACCGCCGGCTCGAGCGAGTTGGGGAAGCGTTTCGTGACGCCCTGCAGCGAGATCATCGGTTCGGCCACGCCGTCTCCTGGTGCTCGCCGGAAGGGCTGAGGATAGACCGGATGCGCGGGCCCGCGCGACGTGCGATGCCAGGAGCCCCGGCTACCCGCGCTTCCGCAGGTCGGACAGGATCAGGCGGGCGGCGTTGGCCCCCGGGCCGCCGGTGATGCCGCCGCCGGGGTGGGCGCCCGAGCCGGCCAGATACATGCCGTCGGGTCCGAACCGGTAGCGGGCGTGCCCCAGCATGGGGCGCCACGCGAAGAAGCTGTCCATGCCGTGCTCCGCGTGGTACAGGTGCCCGCCGGAGAGGCCGTAGTCACGCTCCATGTCGGCGGGCGTGAGGACCTCGCGCGCCGTCACCAGATCCCCGAGGCCGGGCGCGTAGCGCTCGAGCGTCTTCACGACGAGGTCGCCGAGCCGGTCGCGCTCCGTCGCCCAGTCCCCGTCCCGCAGCCGGTACGGGGCCGACTGCACGAGCGCGCTCATCACGTGACGGCCCTCGGGCGCGAGGCTCGGATCGGCGAGCGACGGGATCGTGATCTCCATGAACGGCTCCTCGGCGACCCGCCCGTACTTCGAGGCGTCGTAGGAGCGTTCCAGGTAGTCGATCCCCGGGGCGATCACGATCCGCCCGCGCAGCTGTTCGGCCGACTCGGCGCCGCTGAACGTGGGGACGCCCGACAGGGCCAGGTTCACCTTCGCCGTGACTCCCGGAGTTCGGATGTTTCCCGCACGCCACACCATGTGCGGACCCAGCACCACGGGGTCCACCAGCTGCGTGAGCGTCCGCTTCGGGTCGGCCGCCGTCACGATCGCGCGGGCCTGCACCGTCTCACCGCCCGCCACGCGCACGCCCACGGCACGTCCCGCGTCGTTCGTGAGGATCTGCGTGACCTCGGCGCCGGTGCGGACCTCGGCTCCATATGCCTGCGCGGCTCTGACCAGCGTCTGTGCCAGCGCGGCGGGTCCACCCTTCGCGTACGTGGTCTGGCCGATCGCGCCCCCGTCGTTGCCGGCCGAGTCGTTCAGGAACACGAACGCCGTGCCTGCCGACCATACGCCCATACCGGTGAAGAGGATCCCGCGGGAGGCCACGGCCGCCACGACACCGTCGTGCTGGAGCCCCTCGCGTACGAAGTCGGCGATCGCCATGGGCATCGCACGCGTGATCTCGCGACCCGGCTTCGCACCGAGTCCCTTGAACGCGCGGCCGAGCTTCAACCCGGCGATCGCGTCGCCGAACGACGGGCTCTTGATGTCCGGCGGGATCGCGGCGTTGACGTGCGCCAGGAAGCTGGAGAGCGCGCGAACCTTTTTGTCGAAGGTCTCGTAGCCGGCCGCGTCCGCCTCGCTGATCGAGCGCAGACCCGCCGCCGTGCGCGCCGCGTCCGCGTAGAACGTGATGCCCCCGCCTCCGGGCTGGGGCGCGAAGACCCGGACGTCGGGCTCCAGCAGCTCCAGGCCGTGCTTGGCGAGCTTCAGATCCTTCACCACCGAGGTCCGCAGGCGGCCGACGGTGTGCACCAGCGAGGGCGCGAGCATGCCGGGCTCCAGCTCGCTGTTCGCAAGGATGCCGCCGGCCACATCGCGACGCTCCAGCACCACGACCTTCCTGCCCGCCTTCGCGAGATACGCGGCGGCCACGAGTCCGTTGTGACCGGCGCCGATCACGACGGCATCGACCGTTGCCACCTCAGGCCACCTTCCTTCCGCCCTTGGCTTCCTTCAGCAGTTCCAGCGCGGCGATCCGCCCGGGCGCGCCCATGATGCCGCCGCCGGGATGGGTGGCGGAGCCGCACATCCACAGGTCCTTGACGGGCGTGCGGTACCGCGACCACGCCGGCACGGGCCGATTGAAGAACAGCTGCTCCAGGGAGAGCTCGCCCTGGAAGATGTTGCCCTCGGTGAGGCCCGTGACGTTCTCGATGTCGAGCGGTGTGATGAACTGCTTGTGCAGGATCAGGCTGCGGATGTCGGGGATCCGCTCCTCGATCGTGTCGATCACGTTCTCCCCGAACCGCTCGCGCGCGGCGTCGTCCCACACGGCGCCGTCGGCCAGGTGGTAGGGCGCGTACTGCACGAAACAGCTGACGATGTGCTTGCCCGGAGGCGCCATCGACGGGTCCACGAGCGTGGGGATGATCATGTCGATGTAGGGCCGGTCGCTCGGACGCCCGTACTTCGCGTCGTCGTAGGCCCGCTCCATGTAGTCCAGCGACGGGCTGAAGCTGATGGCCCCGCGCAGCCACTCCCCCACGCCGGGCTTGCACGCGAGCTCGGGAAGGCCGTCCAGCGCCAGGTTCACCTTCCCCGACGAGCCTCGGTACTTGTAGCGCCGCACCTCGGACTCGAACTCCGGATCGAGCGTGCCCTGCTCCAGCAGCTTGAGGAACGTGAGGTTCGAGTCGAGCGAGCTCAGCACGTAGCTGGCCGTGATCTCCTCACCGCTCTCCAGGATCACCCCGGTGGCGCGGCCCTCCGTGGTCTGGATGCGGGCTACCGGACACTCGGTGCGGATCTCCGCCCCCAGCGAGAGAGCGGCCGACGCGATCGCGTTCGACACGCCGCCCGTGCCGCCCTTGGGGATGCCCCAGGCGCGGAACGCGCCGTCGATCTCGCCCATGTAGTGGTGGAGCAGCACATAGGCGGTGCCGGGCGAGCGCGGCCCCTGGTAGGTGCCGATGATGCCCGAGGCGCTCATGGTGGCCTTCAACGGCTCGGTCTCGAACCACTGATCCAGGAAGTCGGCGGCGCTCATCGTCATCAGCTGGATGAAGGTCTGCTGCAGGCGCTCGGGCAGGTCGCGGAAGGTCTTGGCGAGGCCGGTGAGCGGCAGCCACTCCATCGGGTTGAGCCGGCCAGGGTCGGGCGGTACCACCGACAGGATCGGTTTGATGAACCGGGCCATGTCGGCCATCAGCGGGCCGTACTCCTCGTAGGCCTCGGCGTCGTTCCTCGACCACCGGCGGAGCTCCTGCACGGTCTTGCCGTGGTCGTTGACCCGCCACAGGTAGTCGTCCTCGAGCGGCGTGAGCGTGCCGTCCAGAGGGAGGATCTCCAGTCCGTGCTTGGGCAGCTGCAGCTCGCGGATGATCTCCGGACGCAGCAGGGACACCACGTAGCTGAAGACGCTGAACCGGAAGCCGGGGAAGATCTCCTCGGTGACGGCCGCGCCGCCGAGCACGTGGCGCCGCTCCAGCACCAGCACCTCCTTGCCGGCCTTGGCGAGGTACGCCGCCGCGGTGAGACCATTGTGGCCGCCGCCGACGATCACCGCGTCGTAGGTCTTCGCCACGGCTCTCCTCCTTGACATCGCTTGACTTCGGGTCAGCCACGCGTGGGAACGGGCGCCGTCCTGCGCCGGTCGCCCATGCTAGACGGGGGCATGGGCCCCGACCAGCAGCCCCTTGACCTCAGGTCAACCCCGGCCTGCCGCGGGCTCCTCCCGCACGGCATACTGCTCCCGACCCGAGCGAAGGAGCACCGCCGTGAGCGTCGGGACCGCGTTCCACCCGCGCACGTCCACCATGAACGAGAAGCTCGCCTGGGGCGAGTGGTCCGGCTATCACGCCGCGGCGGTGTACGCGGACTTCCACGACATCGAGTACAACGCGATCCGCGAGGCCGCGGCGGTGATCGACGTCTCGCCCCTGTACAAGTACGTCGTGTCCGGCCTCGACGCACCCCGGCTCATGAACCGTGTGCTCCCCCGTGACGCGGTCCGCCAGCGCGTGAACCAGGTCTTCTACACGCCGTGGGTGGACGAGGACGGCAAGATGATCGACGACGGTACGGTCACACGGCTCACGGAGAACAGCTACCGCGTCACGGCCGCGCTCCCGTGCTACCGGTGGTTCCTGTTGAACGCCACGGGCCTGGACGTGCAGGTGGACGACATCACCGAGACCACGGCCGGCCTGGCGCTGCAGGGGCAGAAGTCCCGCGCGGTGCTGGAGGCCGCGACCGGCCAGGACTGGTCGGACGTGCCGTACTTCGGCAGGCGCGGCACCTCGATCGGTGGCGTGCCGGTCGACGTGACCCGCACCGGCTACACCGGCGATCTCGGCTACGAGCTGTGGGTGAGCACGGACGACGCCCTCGCGATGTGGGACAGGCTCTTCGAGGTCGGGCCCGATTACGGGCTGCGGCCCGCCGGCATCAACGCCCTGGACGTCTCACGGGTGGAGGCCGGCCTGATCCTGATCGACGCCGAGTACACCAGCGCCCTGAACGCCCGCACCGCCGACCATTTCTACTCGCCCGCGGAGCTGGGCCTGAGCCGGCTGATCGACTTCGACAAGGGCGACTTCGTGGGACGACGCGCCCTGCTGGCCGAGCGGGAGCGGGGCGGCCCTCCCCGGCGTCTGGTGGGCTTGGATCTGGAGTGGGCCGGCATCGAGGCGATGTTCGCCCGGCACGGGCTGGCGCCCGAGGTCTCCGCCATGGTGCACCGGCCGGCCGTGCCGATCTACCGCGAGGGCCGGCAGGTGGGGCGAGCTACCAGCATCTGCTGGGGCCCCACGATCAAACGCATGGTCGGCTTCGGGTCGGTGGACCGCCGGCAGGAGGCCGTCGGCACGCGTCTGTCCGTCGAGTGGAGCGTGGAGGGCGAGCGCGGGAAGGTGGCCGCCACGGTCGTCCCCCTTCCGTTCCTGGATCTGCCCCGCAAGCGCGCGTAGCCCGAGCCCAGATCTCGAGGCTCTGGGAGACTACAAGCACCGTGGACACCCGCTGGATCCGCCGTGCGTTGTTGCTGCTCACCCTGCTGGGCGCGGCGCTCGCGATCCTGGTGGGCGCGACCGGCACCGTGCGCGACGCGATGCGGACCGGGCTCGTCGTGGCCGGAGCCGTCGCCGTCGTCACGATCGGCTGGACCCTGCTGACGTCGCCGCACGACCACGATCCCGGGCGACGGCGGTTCCTGGGCCTGGCCACCGCGGCCGCCGGCCTGGCGCTCGCCGCCGGCGGCGCCGTCGCGGGTCGCGCCCTGAAGCGTGCGCTCCTGCCCGACCCCGGCCCGATCCAGGAGGCCATGGCAGGCGACCTGGGTTCGGAGTACATGGAGCTCGTCCGCCGGGCCTTCCACCCCGACCGTTCGGGCGACATCCAGCTGCTGCTGGCGCCCGGCAACAGCTCGAACTACGAGTCGGAGTCGCTGCAGCTCCGCCCGCGCGACCCCAACACCAGCCACGCGTCCGTGTGGATGTACCTCGAGCGGGTGCCCCTGGTCGTGTACGCGCCGGGCATCGTTGCTGCCTCGGACTCCGTAGAACGTGTGTCGCTTGCCGATATCGCCCCGACGATCGCCGAGCTGATCGGCTTCGACGGCTTCCCCGGCGATCGCGAGGGCCGCCCGGTCCCGCTGCACCGGCTCGCCGAGCCGAACGGTGCCGAGCAGCCCCCGCCGAAGGTCGTCGTCACGTTCGTGATCGACGGGGGCGGCTGGAACGTGCTCGACCTCTGGCAGACGGCCTGGCCCAACCTCAGGCGCCTCATGGGCGAGGGCGCGAACTTCCGCAACGCGATCACCGGCTCGTTCCCGGCCGTCACGGCGTGCGCGCACGCGACGATCGGCACGGGGGCCTTCCCGCGTACGCACGGCATCACCGGCCACAACATCCGCACGCCGCAGGGCGTCCGCAAGGCGTACGGCAAGGCCGGCATCGCCGACCCCTCGGACATCCTGGTGCCCACCCTCGCCGACCTCTACAGCGAGTCCAGGGACAACCGCCCCTGGGTCGGCGAGCTCGGCTACCAGGTCTGGCACATGGGCATGCTCGGATTCGGCGGGCCGTCCCGCGGCCCCGACGAGAAGCCCGTCGCCGTGTACTGGTCGGAGGGATCCGACGCGTGGACGCCGCACAACCAGGACCTGTTCCGGCTGCCGGCGGCGGTGCCGGGCATCGACCGGCTCGACGCCCACCGCGCCGCCTTCACGCCGCCCCCGCCGTCGCCGTACGACCCCGATCCCGACGGGTCGAAGGCCGACTGCTGCACGCCGCCGATCGTCCAGTACCAGGGCGACCTCATCGAGGCGGCGTTCGACTCCGAGCCGATCGGCGAGGGCGACGATCCCAGCCTGCTGTTCATCAACTACAAGGCACCGGACTACGCCGGCCACCTCTACAACATGGCGGACCCGCGCGAGGAGACGATCCTCGCCGAGGTCGATGCCCAGCTCGGGCGGCTGGTCACGTTGCTCGAGGACCGCTTCGGCCCGGGCGGCTTCGCGCTCATCGTCGCGGCCGACCACGGCCAGTGCCCGCTTCCCGACGACGTGGGCGGCACACGAGTGGACCCGCGAGAGCTCGGCAGGGACATCGAGGCGAAGTTCCACGGCGGACGCTTCCGCGTCGTTGAGAAGGTGGTGCCCTCGGAGGTCTACCTGAACGCCGAGGCGTTGCACGACCTGGGGATCACGCGGGGCGACGTGGCGGCGTTCCTGCGCAACTACCGGTATCGCGAGAACATCGGCCCGTACATCCAACCCGACGCGATCGAGACGAACCTGCTGGACAACCCGGAGTTCGCGGCGGTGTTCGCGAGCGAGTTCCTGGCGATGCTCGCCGAGGCGGATCTGTCGATCTACGGCGACACCGGCTACCCGGGCGCCGACCCCGGCATCCCCAAGCCCCTCTGACTCGACGCATTCACGGCTCGGCCGCGTCCAGGGAGTCGCGGACGGCGTCCTCGACGTCCTGCCACACGAACAGCCGGCCGAGGCGGACGAACACCATGCCGTCGCCCGCGATGGCCTCCACCACACCCGGCACGGCGAACGCGGCCTGCAGGACACCGTCGTCCGCCGCCATCTCGCGGCTCTCAGCCACCGCTCGCTCCCCTTCGTGCCCCACGACGAAGGCGCGCGGCAGCTCCTCCACCGGGAGCGGAGCTTCCTCTCCCCAGACCTCCCGCAGCGAGGCGGAGACGGCCTCAGCCACCCCTTCCCGATCGGCATCCACCGCGAGGTTCACCCGCACCCGGTGCCGGTGGATGTCCAGCGACCGGATGCCGGCGATGTGGAGCAACGCGTCCAGCGGCACCGGAGCCCGGCCCGGTGGGCAGGTGAGGATGGTGTGCTCGGTGAGCTCGTCGGTCACGTGCAGCCGCAGAACCGCCGGGTTGGTGGCCGACTCCAGAGCCCAGGCGGTGATGGACATAGGCCCAGTATCAGCCCTCAGCCGTTGTGCATGGGCGCGTGATCACTCTCGTCATCGAAGGTGTTTCCCTCCGCGGGGATCGGCGTGGCCTTCATGATGCGTGCCATGTGCACGGCGTTGTGCGCCATCCACCTGGTCGTGCGCTGGGTGTAGGGATGGTTCTCGCCGCCGGCCTCGATGTAGCTGGGGCCCGGACCCGCGTCGCCCACCCAGTAGGTGTCGGCGTTCGGCGGGATCACACATCCCAGATGCGAGAGGTTGAACAGCGTGGTCTCGGCCGCGGCGTGCGCTCCGTCCTCGTTGCCGGTCACCACCACGCACCCCACCTTGTTGTACAGCGGGTACTGGCCGGCCTCGTTCCGCTCGGTGTAGGTGCCGTCCAGGCGCTCGATCACCAGCTGCGCCACCGAACCCCGGACGCCGAACCAGATCGGCGTGCCGATGCAGATGATGTCGGCGCCCTTGATCTTCTCCAGAACCTTCGGCCATTCGTCCCCGCCGCCCTCGTCGGAGCTGACGCCGAAGCGGATGGCGTAGTCGGTGATGCGCACGAGCTCCGTGTCGACGTCCATGCGATCCCACCACTCCTTGACCTTCAGCATGAGCGCCTCGGTGTTGGACACCTCCGGGGCGTATTTCAGCGTGCAGTTGAGCATCACGGCCTTCAGCGCTGCCATGGATCCCCTCCCCCGTCAGGACGACGCGAACCTTGGCATACGGTCACGGAGGCCGTCCAACCGTTACGGCCGGCGAACGCCGCCGGGGATCTCCCATCGCACCGTTTGCTCGCGCGAAGCGATGGAGCTAGTTTCGGGAAGTCTGGGTCGGTCATGGGAGTTGAGTAGGTGTGATGATCCGCTGGCTCGCGTTTGCGGCCGGCATCGTGATCTTGGTGACCACGATGCTGGACGTGTTCCGGGTGCTCGTGATGCCTCGGGCCGCCCGTGGTCGGTACCGCCTGTCGCGTCTGCTCTTCCTCTGGCTGTGGCGACCGTGGCGGTGGATCGCCCTTCGCGCGAGAACGGAGGCGGGACGCGAGCGGTTCCTGGCCGGGGCCTCCCCGATGTCGCTGTTCGTCCTGCTGGCGGCGTGGGCCGCGCTCACGGTCTTCGGCTACGGACTCCTGCTGTGGAGCCCGTTGTTCGTCCACGGCGTGCACGGATCCCAGGCGGAGAGCCTCGGCACGGCCGTCTACCTGAGCGGCGCCTCCCTGTTCACCATCGGGTTCGGAGACGTCGTGGCGACGGGCGGGACCCGAGTCGTGGTGATCGTCGAAGGGGCCAACGGCTTGATGCTGATCGCGCTGGTGATCGGGTACCTCCCGGTGTTGTACCAGGCGTTCAACCGTCGAGAGGTTGGGATCCTGATGCTCGACGCCCGGGCGGGGGCTCCCCCGTCGGGGGCCGAGCTGCTTCGCCGGGCCGGAGGCCCCGGGGTGCGACGCTCGCTGCCCGCGCTGTTCGGCGAGTGGGAACGGTGGGCGGCAGACGTCCTCGAGAGCCACCTGTCGTATCCGTTCCTCGCGTTCTTCCGCTCGCCCCACGACAACACCTCATGGGTGACGTCCCTCGGCGCGGTCCTTGACGCGGCGACGCTGGTCCTGTCCTCGGTCGAGGACGAACCCTGCACGGACGCCGCGGAGATGTTCTACGCCACCGGAACACACGCGGTCGAGGATCTCTTCTACTACTTCCGTCTCCCGGAGCGTCCCGGTGTGATCGAGCGCGGCGAGTTCGACCAAGTGCTCAAGGATCTCGCGGCGGCGCGTATCCCGCTCAAGCCGGCCGACGAGGCGTGGAAGTCCTTCAGCGAGCTGCGGGCGGCATACGGCGGCCGGTTGAACGCGCTGGCGGCCCGGGTCACGGCGCCCCCGGCTCAGTGGATCGGTGACCGATCCACCATCGCCGTCACCCCCACGAATCGAACCCATCCATGAGCCATGTCGGGAAGAAGCAGATCGCTCGGAGGATGTTCTCGTCCGTGAGCTCCTCAAAGGCGGCATGACAGCGAGACCCTTCGGCCCGGAGCTGTGTCGATTCCGTCGTTCCCCGTTCGTCTTATAGTCGGCCGACCACTCCGAGGAGGAGGAAGCGATGAAGTACATGCTGCTGATCCATCAAGGCACCGCTCCGACGCCACGGTCGCCGGTCGAGTGGGCGAGCCTTTCGGAGGACGAGCAGAAGGCGGTCTACACCGACTACCAGGCGATCAACGAGACCCCGGGCGTCACTCCCGGCCTCGGGCTGGACGCTCCCGAGACGGCGACCACCGTGCGCGTGCAGGACGGCAAGACGCTGACCACCGACGGCCCGTTCGTCGAGATCAAGGAGGCCATCGGCGGCTACCTCCTGTTCGAGGCCGACGACCTCGACGCCCCGATCGAACTGGCCTCGCGGATCCCGGCGGCCCGCATGGGCGGCGCGGTGGAGGTGCGCCCCATCGTGGAGTGGTAGCGATCCTGGAGCAGGCCTTCCGCGATCAGTGGGGACGTGTCCTCGCTGCACTGATCGGCTAC